>NZ_JBHTZD010000013.1:22451-93853 GCF_042790455.1 Streptomyces sp. NPDC056734 | reverse complement strand
CACCCCCGCGACCCCACCCGGCCCCAGCCTCCATCCCCCCTACGACCTCACGCGACCGGCCAGCAGCACACCCCCCGCTGCCGCCGACAGCCCCACACTCACCCACACCGCCAGCCGTGCGTCCTGGCCGGCCTCCGCCGCCGCCCCGGCGAGCAACGGGCCCGCGAACGCCCCGGCGTTGAACGCGACGGTCGCGAAGGACCCCGCGAGCGCCGGGGCGCCGGACGCCGTACGCATGACCCGGTTGATCAGCGACGAGCCGATGCCGAAGGACAGCGCGCCGAGCAGCACGGCGAGCGGGAAGAGCGCGGCGGCCGAGGTACTGGTCAGCGCCAGTACGGCCCAGGCGGCGGGCAGCGCGAGCAGGGCGGCGCGCAGCCCCCGCCGCAGGCTGCCGTCCCCGGTGCGGCCCGCCCAGGTGACCCCGGCGAACGAGCCGACGCCGAACGCCGCCAGCAGCCCCGGCACCACGCCATCGGACAGGCCGGTCACCTCGGTCGCCAGCACCGCCAGGTAGGCGAAGGTGGCGAAGGTCGCCCCGTTCACCAGCGCCCCGAGCACCAGCGCCACCCGGACCGGCCGCAGCCGCAGCACCCGTGCCTCCGAGCGGACGGAGACGGGCCCGGCCCCCGTCGCGTCGGCCGGGGCCGACCGGAAGACCAGGGCCAGGGCCGGCAGACAGAGCACGGCCACCGCCCAGAACGCCGCCCGCCACCCGGCGGCGTCCCCCAGCGCCGCGCCCGCGGGCACCCCCACGACACAGGCCAGGGTGATGCCGGAGAGCAGCACGGCGGTGGCCCGCGCCCGCTTCGCCGGGGCGGCGAGGCTGTGCGCGACGGACATCGCCACGGCGAGGAAACCGGCGTTGGCCACGGCCGCGACGATCCGCGTGCCGAACAGGACGGCGAAGTCACCGGTGAGCGCGCCGACGACATGCACGGCGATGAACGCCGCCAGGAAGCTGGCGAGCGCCCGCCGCCGGGGCCAGCGGGCGCTCAGCGCGGCCATCACGGGGGCGCCGACGACCATTCCGACGGCGTAGGCGGAGGTGAGGCTCGCGGCGGCGCCGGTCGACACGTCGAGGTCGTCGGCGATGCCGGGGACCAGCCCGGCGAGCATGAATTCGGAGGTGCCCTGCGCGAACACGGCAAGGCTGAGGACACGGATGAACAACGGCACGGAAGTCGGCTCCAACGGCGAGGCGGGGCAACAGGGGCTGCCGTGAGCCGAGTCGCCGCCGGAGTCGGATGAGTCGCCGGAGCAGGACGAAGACACACCGAAGGGCGACCGGGCCCACGGAACGCGTGTCCGGCCACTGGAGGCGAGAGAAAGGTGGGTGGGAGCCGGGCCGATCGATCGGGCGATCGGCTACAGCCCGTGACCCGTCCGCCGCCGAGTGACCGGCGGCCTGGTTCTGTCCGACTCGGGAGCTGTCATGCCGGGGACGGTAGAGGGAGGGCGGCGGGGCGATCAACCCATTTTTCGCGGGCGCCCGGGGCCGGTTCCGCCACCGGACAGTGCCGCGCTTGACATGCAAGGAAATGCCTGCATAACGTTGAGTGTGCGATCAGAGAGCGACACCGCGACGGACCGGGTCTTCAAGGCGCTGGCCGACGACACCCGCCGAAGGCTTCTCGACCGGCTGCACGAGCACAACGGGCAGACGCTCGGTGAGCTGTGCGCGCGGATCGAGATGACCCGTCAGTCGGTGACCCAGCATCTGGCCGTCCTGGAGGCCGCGAACCTGGTCAGCACGGTGCGGCGGGGCAGGGAAAAGCTGCACTACCTCAATCCCGTACCGCTCCACGAGATCCAGGAGCGGTGGATCGACAAGTTCGAGCGCCCGCGGCTGCGCGCGCTCGGCGCCCTGAAACGACGAGCCGAGGAAGCCATGACCGACAAGCCCACCTACGTGTACGTCACCTACATCGCGAGCACCCCCGAGAAGGTCTGGGACGCGCTCACCGACGCCGAGCTGACCGCCGACTACTGGGGCCACAGCAATGTCTCGCCGGACTGGCGCCCGGGATCACGCTGGGCGCATGTGCGCACCGACGGCTCCGGCGTCGAGGACATCGTCGGCAAGGTCGTCGAGAGCGAGCGCCCGACCCGGCTGGTCACCACCTGGACCGACCCCGCGAGGGAGGACCAGGAGGACGCCTACTCGCGCGTCACCTACGACATCCGGCCGCACGACGACATCGTCCGGCTCACCGTCACCCACGTGGACCTGTACGACGAGGGCGAGCTGGCGGACGTCTCGACGGGCTGGCCGCAGGTGCTGTCCAACCTGAAGTCCCTGCTGGAGACGGGCCGCTCCCTGCCGCAGGAGCCGTGGCTGATGCCCACGTCATGACGCGGGGCGGCCGGTCCGCGGCCAGCTGCACCGCGGACCGGCCGATTCCCGTCCGTCCTTCCTTGCTTCCGGCCTTGGTTCAGACCTTGCTTCCGGTCTTGCCCGATCGGCTGTCCACCGGTCGTCTGTCGGTCGTCTACCGGTCGTCCATGGGCCGGTCCACCGGCCTGTCCGGCCTGTCGACCGTCCGGTCCACGGACCGCCTGTTGGCCGCCAGCGGCTTGCGGGCGGTCCGCCAGGCCGCGCCGGCGCAGGCGAGACCCAGCAGCACGGCCAGGCCGCCGATGACGGCGTTGTTCCAGATGACGCCCTTGTCGGGGTTGGTCCCCACGATCCATGGCGCGATGATCATCCACACGCCCATGGCGCACATGGCCCAGCTCAGGCCGTACATGCGTTCAGGAGCCCTGGTGAAACCGAGGGCCAGCAGAACGATCGCGACACCCATGATCAGATTGTGGGTCGCGAGCGGTGGCTGAGTGGTCGTGTAGTGGACTATCCACGGGGACGCCGCACAGTACAGACCGAGCAGGAACACCGGTCCGTCCATGAGCGCCACGTCGCGACCGCCGAGCATGCGGGCATAGCGATCCCGCATTTCGGAGACATCAGGGTGGCTTGATATGTCACCTCTGGTGTGCGAGACATTGGCCATGAGTCGTCTCCCTTGTGACTGGCAGGCATTACCGCTTCTGGTGCGGTGTGCGGTAAACGCCGCATAAGTTCATTCTGCTCCCATTTCGCCCTTATGTGTAGTTCGCAGGGGTGGGCGACCGATGGATGAGACGTGACGGGCGTGCCGGACGAACGCCTCGTGCAGGTCCTGGGCCGCCTGTGGCACGGAATCCGCCCGGCGCCGGCGCAGCATCAGCAGCACCTGAGTGGTGTCCCCGGCGATCGGCCGGCACGTGATCGCGCCCCGCCGCTCCAGCGGATCCCCGACCACGCTGAAATCCGGCAGCACCGTCGCGCCCAGCCCCTCGGCCACCATCAGCTTGCCCAGCTCGGCCCCGTCCGTGGAGTACGCGAACGACGCGTCCCGCCCGTCCAGCAGCCGGTGCACGAAACGGTGCATCACATAGCCCGAGCGCATCGTGATCAGCGGCCCGTCCAGCAGCCGCGTCACCGGCACGGCGTCGTACGCCGCCAGCGCGCTGTCCGGCCGTACGCACACCACCGGCCGCCCGCGCAACAGCTCCGTCGACTCCAAGCCGGCGGGCTGGTCGTCGCCCTCCAGCTGATTGACCAGCCCCAGATCGAACCCGCCCTCCAGCAGCCCCCGGTGGATGTCCGTCTGCTGCGCGGCGACCACCTCGACCTGGGTGACCGGATGCGCGGCGCGGAACTCCCGTACCACCGGCAGCAGGAGCGGCACCGTCGCCGCGTTCACCGTGCCCACCCGGACCATCCGGCTGATCCGGTGCTGCTCGCCGGCCGCCGCCCGCAGCCGGTCCACCGCCTCCAGCACCTCGACGATGTGCGGCAGCAGCTCCCGCCCGGAGGTGCTCATCGTCGCCCCGGACCGTTTGCGCTCCAGCAGATCGACGCCCAGCTCACGCTCCAGGTTCCGGACCGTCTCGCTCAATGCGGGCTGGGACAGGCGCAGTTCCTCGGCGGCGCGGCGCAGGGAGCCGAGCCGGGTGACGGCCGTGATGTATTCCAGCTGTTCGGTGCGCACGGCAGCAGAATGGGTGCCGTTTTCCCTCGCGTTCAAGGGTTTCCCTGTCACACGTTCATGAAATTCAATGGTCCGGGATACGAGACCGGTCGGGTTTACCTTGACGCCCGGACAGGCGGCTGCGACGATCGAGGACATGCTGATGCGACTGGATCTCACGCGACGACGCCATGTCGATCTCGCGCGCGTCTCCAGCGCCTCCTGTTGCGTCGCGGCCTGACCCTGCCGCGCCTCCCCACCCAGCACAGCTGACGCAGGTCAGCCGTGCTTTCCGCACGCCGAGCGCCGCCCGCGGCCCCGCTTTCCGTGATTCCTGAATTCGGCGTCCCCTGCATTCCGCAACAGGAGTTCCGTATGCCCGGCCAGCCTTTGCAATTCGCCTATTGGGTGCCCGACGTCAGCGGCGGACTCGTCACCAGCCGGATCGAGCAGCGCACCGACTGGGGATACGACTACAACCGCGAACTCGCCGTCCTCGCCGAGAACAACGGTTTCGACTACGCCCTCAGCCAGGTCCGTTGCATGGCCGGCTACGGCGCCGAGTACCAGCACGAGTCGACGGCCTTCAGCCTCGCCCCGCTGCCGGCCACCGCCGGATCCTCGCAGGCGAACTGACCGAACCCACCTGGTACTCCTGACCCCCTGCATTCGCTTCCCGAAGTACCGCTCCCCGAAAGAGGAACGCATGGCCACCGTCCTGTCCGTCTCCGGCAGTCCCTCCGCCGCCTCCCGCACCAACCGCCTGCTGCGCCATCTCGACCAGCGGCTCACCTCCCAGGGCCACGAGGTGATCCCGCTCGACGTCCGCACCATCCCCGCCGAGGCGTTGCTCGGCGCCGACTTCCGGCACCCGGCGATCGTCGAGGCCACCGAGCTGTTCGCCAGGGCGGACGGCGTGGTCGTCGGCACGCCGGTCTACAAAGCCGCGTACTCCGGTGTGCTCAAAGCCCTGCTGGATCTGCTCCCGCAGTACGCGCTGGCCGGGAAGACCGTGCTGCCGCTCGCCACCGGCGGCACCACCGCCCATGTGCTGGCCATCGACTACGCACTGCGCCCGGTGCTGAGTTCCATGGGCGCGGGCCACATAGTGCAGGGCTGGTTCACCCTCGACAAGGACATCACCGTGCACGACGACGGCACCCTGACCGTCGCCGAGGGCGCGGGTGAGGCGCTCACGCAGGTCGTCGACCAGTTCTCGGTCGCCCTGGGCAGCAGGCCCTTCCTGGCCGCCGCGAGCTGACATGCCCACCCGCGTGCATGTCATCGCCGACGAGTGCGAGGCGCTCGCCGTCGCGACGGAACTGGCCGACGCGTTCCGCACCGAAGCCTCCGTACGCGACGCCGAACGGCGGCTGCCGCGCGCCGAACTCGACCGGCTCTCCGCCTCCGGCCTGCTCGCCGTCACCGTCCCCGAGGAGCACGGCGGCGCCGACATTTCCGCCCGCGCCCTCGCCGAGATCTTCCGCCGCCTCGCCGAGGCCGACGCCAGCCTCGCCCAGATCCCGCAGAGCCATTTCGCGTACGTCAACGTCGTGCGCCGCCAGGGCACCCCGCAGCAGCGGAAGTTCTTCTACGCGGAGGTCCTCGCCGGACGCCGGTTCGGCAACGCCCAGTCCGAGGCCGGTACCCGGCACCTCCAGGACATCCGCACCCGGCTGACCCCCGCCCCCGACGGCTCCTACCGTCTGACCGGCGTCAAGCACTACGCCACCGGTGCCCTGTTCGCCGACTGGATCCCGGTCCTGGCCCGCGCCGAGGACGACAACCTGCACGTGGCGTACGTCCCGCGCGACGCCCCCGGACTGACCGTCGTGGACGACTGGGACGGCATGGGCCAGCGCACCACCGCCAGCGGCACCGTCCGCCTGGAGTCCGTCCCCGTCCCCGCCGACCGGGTGCTCCCGCACCATCTGACCTTCCGCGGCCCCCAGCTCCACGGCGCGCTCGCCCAGCTGCTGCACGCGGCCATCGACACGGGCATCGCCGCCGGAGCGCTGGCCGAGGCGGCGGAGTTCGTACGGAGGAAGAGCCGGCCCTGGTTCGAGAGCGGTGCCGACACCGCCGCCGAGGACCCGCTGCTGATCCAGCGCTTCGGGGAACTCGACCTCCAGCTCCGCGCGTCCCAGGCGCTGCTCGCCGAGGCCGGCCGGGCGGTGGACCTGGCGGGCGTCCGGCTCACCGACGACTCGGCCGCGGACGCCTCCCTCGCGGTCGCCGCCGCCAAGGCGCACGCCGCCCACACCGCCGTGGAACTGACCAGCGCCCTGTTCGAGGTCTCCGGCACCCGCTCCGCGCTCGACGCGCTCAATCTGCACCGGCACTGGCGCGACGCCCGCACCCACACCCTGCACGACCCGGCCCGCTGGAAACTCCAGCACCTGGGCCGGTACGCCCTGAGCGGCATCAAGCCACCCCGCCACGGCCTGCTGTGAAACGCACGGCCCTTGAGCCTGACGGCCCGCACCGAGCCTGACGCTCCGCACCGAGCCCCACGGCCCGCACCGAGCCCCACGGCCCGCACCGAGCCTGACGGCCCGCACCGAGCCCCACGCCCCGCACCCAGCCCACGCCCCGCACCCAGCCCCACGCCCCGCACCGAGACGTCCGCACCCCAGCCGCCGCACCGCCCGCGCCGATCGGAGACCCCGGTGACCCTCACGTTCCACTGGTTCCTGCCCACCAACGGCGACAGTCGCCATGTCGTCGGCGGCGGCCACGGAAGCCCGGCCACCGCCTCCGGCCGCGACCGGCCGCCCACCGTCGCCTATCTGAGCCAGATCGCCCGCGCCGCCGAGGACCTGGGCTTCGCCGCCGCCCTCACCCCCACCGGCGCCTGGTGCGAGGACGCCTGGCTGACCACGGCGATGGTCAGCCAGCACACCGAGCGGCTGAAGTTCCTGGTCGCGTTCCGGCCCGGCTTCGTCTCCCCGACCCTGGCCGCCCAGATGGCGTCCACCTTCCAGCGGCAGAGCGGCGGACGGCTGCTGCTCAATGTGGTCACCGGCGGCGAGAGCCATGAGCAGCGGGCCTACGGCGACTTCCTCGACAAGGACGACCGCTACCGCCGTACAGGCGAATTCCTGCACGTCGTACGGGAGTTGTGGGACGGCAAGACCGTCGACCTGGACGGCGCCCACCTGCGCGTCGAGGACGCCAGGCTGGCCCGGGTGCCCGATCCGGCCCCGGAGGTGTACTTCGGCGGGTCCTCGCCGATCGCCGGGGAGATCGCCGCGCGGTACGTCGACGTGTACCTCACCTGGGGCGAGCCGCCCGCCCAGGTCGCCGAGAAGATCGCCCGGATCCGGCAGCTCGCCGCCCGCGAGGGCCGCACCCTGCGCTTCGGCATCCGGCTGCACGTCATCACCCGCGACACCGCCGACCAGGCATGGGCCGAGGCGGACCGGCTGCTGGCCGGGTTCGACCCGGACACCGTGCGCGCGGTCCAGCAGGGGCTCGCCCGCAGCGAGTCCGAGGGACAGCGCCGCATGCTCGCCCTGCACGGCGGCAGCCGTGACGGCCTGGAGATCCACCCCAACCTCTGGGCGGGCATCGGGCTGGTACGCGGCGGCGCCGGCACCGCCCTGGTCGGCAGCCACGCCGAGGTCGCCGACCGGGTCCGCGAGTACCACGCCCTCGGCATCGAGGAGTTCGTGCTGTCCGGCTACCCGCATCTGGAGGAGGCGTACTGGTTCGGGGAAGGCGTGCTGCCCCTGCTGGCGGCACAGGGGCTGTGGCGGCACCCGGCGGGGGCGGCGCCGGGCACACCGGCCAAGGTGCCGTTCACGAGCTAGCCGCCGACCGCAGGCCCTACCCCTCCTCCGCCGTCGCCGCCAGCTGCGCGAGATGCGCCTCGCGCACCGGCGCCGTCTGGGCCTGGATCAGCAGGAACATGCCCTCGCGGTACAGCCGCTGGGCCGGACTGGCGAGGCCGGTCGCCCGGCCGCCGCCCGCCACCACAGCGGCGGTGGTGGCCGCGCGCATCAGGTCGTGCGCCCGCACCCGCAACGCCAGCCGCTCCTCGAACCGCTCCTGCGGCGCCGCGTCGTCGGCGAGGGCGTACGCCCGCTCGCGCACCTCGTCCAACCGCGACCGCAGCGGCCGTACGACGTCCCGCGCATCCCCCTCCAGCAGGTCCAGCGCCGCGTACGCGATGCCGAACAGCGCCGGCGAGGCATTGGCGCTGTGGGGAATGTCGACCTGGGCGAACGTCTTCCGTGGGGTGCGCAGCACCACCGCCTCCTCCGGCAGCCGCAGGCCGTCCAGTTCCACGGCGACGGTCCGCGCGGCCGACAGTGCCGCCAGCCGCATCGGCGCCGACGGCCGCAGGCCAGGCTGCTCCCGGGCGTCGGCGAACGCGAACACCAGCTCACCCCCCTCGGCGACGCCCGCGAGCAGCATCACGTCGTTGAGCCCCCAGCCGGTGTACCAGGGCACGGTCCCGTCGAACCGCCAGCCGCCCCGCACGGCCGTCGCCCGCACCGGCACCCGGGGGTAGGAGCGGACGTGCGCGTACGCGACCCCGGCCATGAGTTCGCCGGTGGCCAGCTTGCGCAGCAGCCGTTCCCGTACCGGCGACTGGGACCGGGCGAGCAGCCGGACCGGTGTGTGGTGCTGGGTCTGCACGAACCAGGTCGAACAGCAGGCGCCCGCCAGGATCTCCGAGACCTCCCGCGCCACCGAGTCCGGCGCGCCCGCCCCGCCGTACTCGACGGGCGCGCTCACCCCCAGCAGCCCGGACCACCGGATCACGGCCAGATGCCCGGCGGGCACCTCCGATTGGTCCACCTGTTCGGCGTGCGGGACGAGCAACTCGCGGGCGAGCCGCCGGGCCCGGTCGACGAGGGGATGCGATGGGGTGGCCGGAGGCGATGCGCTGGTCATCGGTTCTCTCCTTCGTGGGTACCCCCGGCTTGAGCCGGGGGAGGAAACGAGGCTCCTGCGGAGCGGGGCAGGGAAAGCCGGTTCGTCGCCAAGGCGTACCAGCGCCCACCCCCAACTACCCGCACTCCGTCACAAACTGGTGAGGTAGTGCGTGAGTCGTGAAGGCCACCCATGTGAAGCGGGCGTTCAAGTACCGCTTCTGTCCGACCGATGCGCAGGCAGCGGAGCTGTCGCGCACGTTCGGCTGTGTGCGGAAGGTCTACAACCTGGCCCTCGCCGCACGCACGCAGGCGTGGACGCGGCAGGAGCGGGTGAACTACAACCAGACCTCGGCGATGCTGACGGCCTGGAAGAGGACCGGGGACCTCGCCTACCTCAACGATGTCTCCCCCGTGCCGCTCCAGCAGGCCCTGCGGCACCTCCAGACGGCGTTCGCGAACTTCTTCGGCAAGCGGGCCCAGTACCCGCGTTTCAAGTCGCGGAAGAAGTCGCGGAGGTCGGCGGATTACACCACCAGCGCGTTCCGGTTCCGGGACGGGAAGCTGACCCTGGCGAAGATGGCCGAGCCGCTCGACATCGTGTGGTCCCGTCCGCTGCCCGAGGGGGCGTCGCCGTCCACGGTGACGGTGTCGCAGGACGCGGCCGGACGCTGGTTCGTGTCCCTGCTGTGCGAGGACCCCACCGTGAAGCCGCTCCCGCCCACGGACACGGCCGTCGGCATCGACGTCGGACTCGACCACCTGCTGACCCTCTCCACCGGGGAGAAGGTCTCCAACCCCCGGCACGAGCGCCGTGACCGCGTCCGTCTCGCCAGGGCCCAGCGGCAGCTCGCCCGCAAGGCGGCGGGGGACGGGGCGAACCGGGCCAAGGCCCGCCGCAAGGCTGCCAGGGTCCATGCCCGTATCGCCGACCGCAGGCGCGACCATCTGCACAAGCTCACCACCCGGCTCGTTCGTGAGAACCAAACGATCGTGATCGAGGACCTCTCCGTCCGGAACATGGTGCGGAACGGCAGCCTGGCCCGCGCCATCAGCGACGCGGCGTGGTCGGAACTGCGGAGCATGCTGGAGTACAAGGCCCAGTGGTACGGCCGCGAAGTGATCGCGATCGACCGCTGGTTCCCCTCCTCCAAGCTGTGCTCCGCCTGCGGCACCTTGCGGGACAAGATGCCCCTGCACGTCCGCACCTGGACGTGCAGGGGCTGCGGGACGACCCATGACCGGGACGTGAACGCGGCGAACAACATTCTGGCCGTCGGGCTGACGGCGTCTGTCTGTGGAGCCGGTGTAAGACCTCAACGGAGCACTCCGGGCGGGCAGTCGGCGATGAAGCAGAAACCCCCACGGCGCGAGCCGTAGGGATCCCCCTCCTTCAGGAGGGGGAGGAAGTCAAGGAGTGATTCTCCCGACCGCCTCGGTCTCGCAGCGGGCACAACAGCCCGGGCCCGCCTGCTGACGGAGCCTCACCGGTCTCCCGGCAGCCCCGACGAATGCGCTGACGGAGCCTCACCGGTCTCCCGGCAGCCCGGGCGAAGGCTCTTGTGACCTGTCTCCCGGCACTCCCCGAGCCGTTTGATTGGTCTAAACCCTTGACTGGTCCGGACCAAGACGGTTGAGTATCCCTCCACAACCCCCCACCACGGCCGCCCCCACCGCTGTGGCCGGTGTCACCGGCACGCATGGTCAAGGAACGTTCTCACCCCTGCCCCGTCGGGTGCGGCCGTGTCTCGCGAAGGAGTTCACTCCGTGAAGAGGCGCATCGCAGCGGTCCTGACCGCTCTCACCCTCGCCGGTTCCGCCCCGGTGCTGCTCCCGGCCCAGCAGGCGTCCGCCGCCGCGTGCTCCAGCTACCCCAGTTGGGTGGCGGGGCAGCAGTACGCCGCCGGTGCCATCGTCCGCTACACGGACGGGAAGGCGTACATCGCCGAGTACGCCAACCCCGGCTACGACCCGACCATCAGCACCTGGTACTGGGAGCCGTACGCGTGTGACAGCGGCACCCCCAGCACCAGCTTCGTGGTCACCGAGGCGCAGTTCAACCAGATGTTCCCGAGCCGGAACTCCTTCTACACCTACAGCGGGCTCGTCGCCGCCCTCAGCTCCTACCCGGCGTTCGCCAACACCGGCAGCGACACCGTGAAGAAGCAGGAGGCTGCCGCCTTCCTCGCCAACGTCAACCACGAGACCGGCGGACTGGTCTACATCGTGGAGCAGAACACCGCGAACTACCCGGTCTACTGCAACTGGAGCATGTCGTACGGCTGTCCGGCCGGTCAGGCCGCGTACTACGGCCGCGGCCCGATCCAGCTCAGCTGGAACTTCAACTACAAGGCCGCCGGTGACGCCCTCGGTCTCGATCTGCTGAACAACCCCTGGCAAGTGCAGAACAACGCCTCGGTCGCCTGGAAGACCGGCCTGTGGTACTGGAACACCCAGACCGGCCCCGGCACCATGACCGGCCACAACGCCATGGTCAACGGCGCCGGCTTCGGCCAGACCATCCGTTCCATCAACGGCACCCTGGAGTGCGACGGCAAGAACCCGGCCCAGGTCCAGAGCCGGGTCGACAGCTACAACCGGTTCAGCCAGATCCTCGGAGTCTCACCGGGCGCCAACCTGTACTGCTGACGCGGTCTCGCGGGGCGTGGTGTCATGCACCTGACCTGATCCTCCGGATGAAGGACCCCGTCATGCGCACCCCCCACGCCCTGTTCGCCACGGCCCTCGCGCTCGCCGCGTCGGCCGTGGCACCCCAAGCCGGGGCTGCCGCCCAGACCGCTCCCGTCAGCCTGTCGGCCCTCGCCGCCCCCACCCCCGGCGCCTACTACGTGCAGAGCGCCGTCACCGGCCTGAACGCCTCCGACGCGAGCGGCACCGTCGAACAGCACAACCCCCAGGGCAACGAGGACCGCCAGCAATGGACCCTCAGGGCCGCCGGTTCCGCCCACGTCCTGGAGAACACGGACGCCCCCGGCTCCTGCCTCGGCCGCTCCGGCGACCGGGCCAGAACCGTCCCCTGCACCGGCGCCGACGCCCCCTGGGAGATCACCCCGTCCGGCGCCGACCAGTACACCCTCAAGGCCCCCGGCACCGACCGCCACCTCACCGTCGCCGCCAAGCCCTCCGGCGCCAACTACCCCGCCCCGCTGGCCATCGGCGCCGCGGGCCCCCTCGCCGCCTGGTATCTCACCCCGGTCACCCCCACGACCCGCCCCATGCCCCCGGCGAGTGAGCGCACCCTGGACCAGGTCACCTTCCTGACCGCGCACAACGCCTACGCCAACGGCGTCGACGGCGGCTTCGCCCCGCCCTTCGTCAACCTCTTCCCCAACCAGGCGCGCGGCATCCAGCAGCAGCTCACCGACGGCGTCCGCGGCTTCCAGCTCGACATCCACCAGACCCCCGACGGCGCGATCCTCTGCCACAACAGCTGCACCCTGGTCAGCCGCCCCGTCGCCCTGTGGGTCGACCTCCAGCGGATCGTGGACTTCCTCAAGGCCCACCCCGACCAGATAGCCACCGTTTTCCTGGAGGACTACGTCGACCCGGGCGTCCTGCGCTCCGAACTCGCCCGGGTGAGCGGCCTGTCCGACGTCCTGTACCGCCCCGACCAGACCGGCGTACGCCAGAACGGCTGGCCCAGGGTCGCCGACCTGATCGCCGCCAATGACCGGCTGCTGATCTTCACCGACCACAGCCGCTCCGCCGACCAGTCCGCGGGCCTGACTCGCGACAGCTTCGGCGTGATGTACCAGAGCGAATGGACCGTGGAGAACCACTGGTCCATGGGCTCCGGCACCGGAACCTCGAACTGGTCCTGCTACAGCCGCTGGTACGGCGCGGACACCAACATCCCGCTGACCCGCACCGAAGGCGCCTTCCAGCCCCTCTTCGTCATGAACCACTTCCGTGACACCACGATGTCCGGCACGGCCGCGACCGACAACACCAAACTCGCCGACCGGGCCACCCGCTTCTGCCTGCCCGCCGCCCGCAAGAAGCCCAACTTCCTCGCCGTGGACCGCTACGACCTCGGCAACCCGACGGCCGCGGTCGACGCGCTCAACACCTACGCGTACCCGTAGGGCGCGGTTCGCGGAGTGCGGTGTCCGTCTCCCGACCGGGCCTCCGCCGGGAGACGGAGGCCCGGTCGCGCGCCCCGGAGACCCGTCCCCTCACGCTTTGCCGAGCCAGTGTCCGTCCCGCATGAGGTGCCGCTGCGGCAACTCCCGCTCCCCGTGCCACGACTGCACCGCCCGCGGTCGCACCCGGTAGTACGCGTACGTCGCCCGCTCCGCGCGCGGATCCCACCCCGTCTTCGCGAGGAACGCCTCCGCCGCCCCGGCCGGCACCTCCTCCCGCGCGTACACCTCCGCCGCCCCGTCGATGAGGACGACATCCTGGGTGTCCCCGAACGCCAGCCGGGTGGCTCGCGCCCCCGCGCCGAGATTGCGGCCGGTGGGGTTGGTCGGGCGGGTGGCCAGCCAGACGGCCTCCTCGTGCCAGACGAACCAGAGGGCGACGAGACACGGCACCCCGTCGGCGTCCGCCGAGGCCACCCAGATGTCCTCCTCGCGCTCCAGCCGGTCCAGCACATTCCGCCTGCGCCGCTCACGGTCACGCGGCGGCTTCGTGATCGTCATACCGGGACGCTATCCGGCGATCCCCCGTCACCGCCTCCGGCCAGGGACGTAGGACTCGCGGCGGAGGCGGCGGAGGCGGCGGAGGCACCGGACTCGGCGGAAGGGCCGGGGCAAGGAACCGGTTGGCACCCCGTGCATTTTACGTATAACCTCTCCCGTCAACCGCTCTCCCTGGAGGTCCCGGATGCGACGCGTCGCCCTGGTCGCCGTGGTCGTGGACGACTACGACAAGGCCATCCGCTTCTACACCGAGGCGCTCGGCTTCCGGCTCGCCGAGGACTCGCCGCGTGCCGAAGGCGACGGCTCCCGCTGGGTCGTCGTCGAGCCGGACGCCGAAGGCGCCGGGACCGCGCTGCTGCTCGCCCGTGCCGACGGTGAGGCCCAGCGGGCGCGGATCGGTGACCAGACCGGCGGGCGGGTCGGGTTCTTCCTGTACACCGACGACCTCGCCCGCGATCACGCCCGGATGCTGGCCGCCGGGGTGACCTTCGAACAGGCGCCCCGGCACGAGCCGTACGGCACGGTGGCCGTCTTCCAGGATCTGTACGGCAACCGCTGGGATCTGCTCCAGCCCGCCGACGCATAGGCCCGGCCCGGCGGGCAGCCCGCTGCCGGACCTCCTCCGCATGACCGCTCAGCACACCCCCTACGTCCCCTACATCCCACGCATCCCCTACATCCCGTACGCAGGTATGTCCGCACCCCGCCCAAGAAAGACCGCACCATGACCACTACGCGCGTAGACACCGCCGCCCTCCGCCGCCTCCCCAAAGCCGTGCTGCACGATCATCTCGATGGCGGGCTGCGTCCCGCCACCGTCGTGGAGCTGGCGGAAAGGGTCGGGCACGCCCTGCCCGCCACCGACCCGGAGGCGCTCGCCGCCTGGTACCACGACGCGGCCAACTCCGGTGATCTGGTGCGTTACATCGCCACCTTCGAGCACACCCTCGCCGTGTTGCAGAGTCGCGAAGGGCTCCTGCGCACCGCCGAGGAGTATGTGCTGGACCTCGCCGGGGACGGAGTGGTGTACGCGGAGGTGCGCTACGCGCCCGAGCTGATGCTGGCGGGCGGGCTGACCCTGCCGGAGGTCGTGGAGAGTGTCCAGGAGGGGCTCGCGGCCGGGATGGCGAAGGCCGGGGCGGCCGGGACGCCGGTCCGGGTCGGCACGCTGCTGTGCGGGATGCGGATGTTCGACCGCAGCCGGGAGATCGCCGGTCTGGCGGTGGGGTTCCGGGACGCGGGGGTCGTCGGCTTCGACATCGCGGGCGCCGAGGACGGCTTCCCGCCCGCCGACCACCTCGACGCGTTCGCCTACCTGCGCGGCGAGAGCGTCCCGTTCACCATCCACGCCGGGGAGGCGCACGGTCTGCCCAGCATCCACCAGGCCCTTGAGGTGTGCGGCGCGCAGCGCATCGGGCACGGGGTGCGGATCATGGACGACATCGTGGACGGCAAGCTCGGCCGGCTCGCCGGCTGGGTCCGGGACCGCCGGATCGCGCTGGAGATGTGCCCGACGTCCAACCTCCAGACGGGCGCGGCGGCCTCGATCGCCGATCACCCGATCACCGTCCTGAAGGATCTGGGCTTCCGGGTCACCCTCAACACGGACAACCGGCTGGTCTCGGGTACCACCATGACCCGCGAGATGGCCCTCCTGATGGAGCACGCCGGATGGACCGTCGAGGATCTGCGCGCCGTCACCGTGAACGCCGTCAAAAGCGCCTTCCTGCCGTACGACGAGCGGAGGGCGCTGATCGAGGACGTGGTGCTGCCGGGTTACGCCGCCGCGCTCCGCACCAGCCCGCGTACGTAGGCCGCCTGCCCGGCGTGCTGGAGGTCGTCGGACAGGACGCTGACCAGCCGCACCCCGAGGGTGACCGGCGGATCCCAGCGGGTGTCGACGACCTGGTCCAGATCCTTGGCGGCGAGGTCGCGCAGCGCGCCGAGGGTCTGGGCGTGGACGGCGTCGTAGTACCCGGTGAGCAGGGCGCCGTCGCTCACCCGCACCTTGGTGACCTTGGCCGGGCTGTGACCGTACCCCGTGTCGTGGTGCGGAAGGCCCAGCGCGAAGCGGTCCGGCCAGTCGCCGGTGAGCCAGCGCTGGTCCAGGCCGAACGCGTCGGCGATGTGGTCGTCCTGGACCCGGGTGAGGTGCCAGATCAGCCAGGCGACGGAGTTGGCGGCGGGGGACGGCCGGGCGTTCAGCTCCTCGGCGCCGAGGCCGTCGACCACGGCGTGGACCTCTTCCCGGATCCGGCCGTAGCCGTCGATGAGGATGTCCTTGGCATGCATGGCACCACTTTCGCGCATGGGCGCCTCACGCGCCTCCGTTCTCCAGCAGCGCCATCAGGGCACGGGCGGCCGGGGTGGTGGCCTGTGCGGGCGGCAGCAGCGCGACCGTCTCGTACACGGTCTCCTCGGCCTCCTTCACCGGCAGCGCGGTCAGGGACTCGCGCTTGAGGCGGAAGTGGCTCGGGACCACCGCGATGCCGAGGTTCTCGCCCACCATGTCGAGCAGTCCGTGCACATCGTTGACCTCCAGCGCGACCTTGCGGCGCACCCCCGCGGCGGCGAACGCGGCGTCCGTGGTGCGGCGCGGCCCCCAGTCCGGGTGGAAGTCGACGAACACCTCGCCGCCCAGCTCCTGCGGCGTGACCGCCGCGCCCGCGCGGGCCAGCCGGTGCCCGGGATGGCACAGCAGGGTCATGGGCTCGCTGGTCAGCGGCACCCGGCGCAACCGGTCGGGGTCGTCCGCCGCCGACTGCACCACGAAGGCAAGGTCGAGCCGCCCGGCTGCCACCTCCTCGGCCAGCGCGCCCGAGCCCGCCTGGCGCAGACAGATCTCCACATCCGGATGACTCCGGCGGAACGCCGCGAGCAGCCCCGCCACATGCACCCCGGCGATGCACTGCTCCGAGCCGAGCGCCAGCATGCCGCGCAGCACGCCCTGCACCGCCGCGACCGCCTCGTGCGCGGAGCGGACCTGGGCCAGGATCCGCTCCGCCTCGCCCAGCAGCGCCCGCCCGGCCGGGGTGAGCGTCACCCGGCGGGTGGTGCGGACGAACAGCGGCGCCCGCAGCTCGCGCTCCAGGGCGCGGATGGACGCCGACAGGCCCGACTGGGAGACCAGCAGCCGCTCGGCGGCCCGGGTGAAATGCTGGTCCTCGGCGACGGCCACGAAGTGCTGGAGATGACGCAGTTCCATGATTGAGCAGCGTAGTCGCTCAATTCCATCTGATTCTTCTGTTGGACCGCTGCCCGCCGGTCACGACAGAGTGGACGCCGGTTCACCGGTACCGGCCCACTCCGGTGCCGGTACCCGTACCCGTACTCGTACCGGACCCTGAGACCCCCGTGTGCCCACCCTGATGGAGTCGCGTTGTACACCCCACACCCCGACCGCTATGCGGACCTGCCCTACCGGCGCACCGGCCGCAGCGGCCTGAAGCTCCCGGCGCTGTCGCTCGGCCTCTGGCACAACTTCGGCCCCGACCGCCCCGCCGAGACCCAGCGGGCCATCCTGCGCCGCGCCTTCGACCTCGGCGTCACCCACTTCGACCTCGCCAACAACTACGGCCCGCCGCCCGGTGCCGCCGAGTCGGCGCTCGGCGACGCCCTGCGCGCGGACTTCGCCCCGTACCGGGACGAGCTGGTGATCTCCACCAAGGCCGGCTATCTGATGTGGCCCGGCCCGTACGGCGAGTGGGGCTCGCGCAAGTACCTGCTGTCCTCCCTCGACCAGAGCCTCGCCCGCATGGGCGTCGAGTACGTCGACATCTACTACTCGCACCGCTTCGACCCGAAGACTCCGCTGGAGGAGACGATGGGCGCCCTGCACACGGCGGTGCGGCAGGGCAAGGCGCTGTATGTGGGTGTCTCGAACTATTCCGCCGAGCAGACCCGTGAAGCCGCCCGGATCCTGGGCGAGCTGGGCACCCCGCTGCTGATCCACCAGCCGCGCTACTCGATGCTCGACCGCCGCCCCGAGGACGAGGGCCTGCTGGACGCCCTGGACGAACTCCAGGTCGGCTCGATCGCCTACTCCCCGCTGGAACAGGGCCTGCTCACCGACCGCTATCTCGACGGCGGCATCCCGGCCGGTTCCCGGGCGGCGGGCGACAGCCCGTTCCTCACCGCGGACACGGTCGGCGAGCAGCTGGAGCGGCTGCGCGCCCTGAACGGCATCGCCGCTGCCCGCGGCCAGACCCTGGCCCAGCTGGCGCTGGCCTGGGTGCTGCGCGGCGGCCGGGTGACCTCGGCACTGATCGGCGCGAGCAGCACCCGTCAGCTGGAGGACAGCGTGGGCGCGGCCCGCAACCTGGACTTCGACGCGGAGGAACTGGCCAGGATCGACGCCGTCGTCAAGGGCTGACCGCCGGGACGCCCAGAGCCGCTCCGCCAGGCGCACGGCCACCGTGTCCCCCCTTCCTCGACCCACACCCCTTCCTCGACCCACACCATTTTGGCCAGCCGCTCCCGCGAATATGCCAACAGACTGGCCGGAAAACAATGGTGACAGTGTGTCAAGAGTGAACATACTCAACGTGAGGGGCAGTACACCGCTCCGGATCCGCACGAAAGCGAGGCAAGGCCGCACGCGATCAGCGGGGGAGTGGAAGGGTGCACGACGAATTCCTTTGCCATGTAACGGCGTACGGAGTGTGCGACGGCCGGCGGATCGGCGTACCGCTCGGCACCTATCGCGCACCCACGCTCGCACTGGCGCTGTGGTGGCTGCGTGACCGGGCCTCCTGGATAGCCGAGCGGCTCGACCCGCTCCCCGAGAGCCCGCACTACCCCAAGGGTGCCCTGGTCCCGGTGGCCGCCGGGGTCCCGGACGTGCCCCGGCTGCTGCGCCGCTGGTGTTCCGACGCCGCACAGCAGGGGCTGGTGGCGGACGAGCTGGCGGTGGGGCGGCTGGTGCGGATCGCGGCGAGCGACGACACCACCGAGTACGAACTGCTGGCCGAGTCGGTGGACGCGCTGCGGATGCAGCGCATGGTTCCGCCGCTGGTCGTGCCGGTCGCCTGAGACGGGCCGCCACCGACGGGCCGGGACGGCCGGTGTTCGGGGAGCGTCCGGCGCTACGGCGGTGCCGCGTCCCCTCCGAGGCCACCGCGCCGGCGTACGGCCGCCGCCAGCAGGCCACCGGCGCAGCCCGCGACCACGCCCCACAGGGCCGCCCGGCCGAGGGCCGGCCAGAGGTCGGGGTGGAGGAACAGTTCGCCGGACAGATCGCCGCCGAGGCTGCCGATGCCGAGGACCGACAGACCGTAGTGGGCGGTGATCCGGCCGGTGAGACAGATCATCAGGACCGTCAGCACCAGGGCCACCGCCATGCGCAGCGCGTGCTGCCACAGACGGGTGCGGGCGGGGGAGCGGGCCGCCATCACGAACGCCGCCCCCAGCAGCAGCACCGCGTCGATCGCGACCAGCCACCACACCCGCCCGTCGTACCGCGCCAGCGCGCGCAGATCGAGCGTCGAGACATCGGGGCCGCGCAGCACCTGATCCAGGAGCCGGGGCATGGGCAGTCCGAACGGGCCGTCCACCCTGCCGTGCCAGGTGGCGCCCAGCCCGATGGTGAAAGCCGGCCACACCAGATTCGGCAGGCCCAGCAGCAGCACCGCGAAGGTGTCCGCCGCATGCCCCCGCGACACGGCCACCACCAGCCCCGTCACCACCCCCACGGCGACACACACCAGCAGCACCGCGACCATGGCGTACGCCGCCGGACGCGCCGCCAAGTGCCAGCGCAGCGCCGGGCCGGACAGCGGCGCCCGGCGCGAGACCAGCAGCGCCACGATCAGCACACCCGCCAGCCACAGCGCCCCCAGGAGCAGGGTGAGCGGGACATCGGCGGCGAAACCGACCTCGGCGGAGAGGCCGAAGAGATCGGTCAGCTCGCGCGCCGCGCCCTCGCCGAGGGTGATCCGGAAGGTCTGCCGGGCCGCGAAGGACAGCCCGAGCAGGGCCGGCAGCCACAGCACGGCGATCCGCAGCGCCCAGGCCGCCAGTTCCGCCGTACCCGCCACGGCACGGTGGCGCAGCGGGCGCAGGAAGCCGGTGGCGACGACCAGCGCGCCGGTCAGGGTCACGGAGAGCGGTACGACCGTCAGGGCCGCGTCCGTCGTCGCCAGTGGGCCCGCGCTGCCGCGCGGCTCGACGGTGCCGCCCACCGCCGTCACCACCGTCGCCGCGACGACCCGCGCGTACGCGCCGTCGGGCAGGTCCAGCGCCCCGGCCGCCCACAGCCCCAGCGCGGCCACCACCCCCATCGCCAGCATCCCGGCCACCACGGTGAACAACGCGTCGAACCAGCCGTGCCGGGCGAGGGCGTGCGGGTCGACAGGGTGCGGGGCGGGGACGGGGGCGGTCACCCTGTCACGCTAGGCAGCCCCCGCACCGGCCGCCCGCCGGGAGGTCCGTTCGCGCCTGTCGGTGTCCCTTCGCGTCCGGCGTGTCCGTTCGCGGCCGTCCGGGAAATTTCCCTCCCCGGGACCCCCCGCCGAGGCGTCCGCCTACACTGCTGCCGAGTCCGCCGCGCCCCTCCCCGCGCTGTAACGCTCTCCCCACGGGGACTGTGCGGCCCGGCTCTGGGTACCAGCACTGGTGCAGCAGCCTCCGGCCACGCCGGCTTCCGAGAGAGAAACGCATGATCGAGCACCGGGACGGGGCAGTGATGCCGACTGGTTTCGACGTGCCCGTCGAACCGCTCCGGCGCGCGGCGCACTACACCGGGGAACCGGGGTGCATCGCCGAGGCGCGGGCGTTCGCCGGGCTCTTCCTGGAACAGCTCAGAACCGAGTGGTGCGCCGAGATCGGTGACCGCGCCGAGGACGAGGTGCTCCTGGTGGTCAGCGAACTCGTCACCAACGCCGACCGGCACAGCAACGGCCCGTACATCCTCGAACTGGAGGGCACCGACGCCGTGGTGACGGTCTACGTCTACGACAGCAGCGCGGCTCTCCCGCGCGCCTACCCGCGCGATCCCGAACGCGTCGGCCGGCACGGCATGGAGATCGTGCACGCCCTCACGGCCGAGGTGACGGTCGAACGGGTGCCGGTGGGCAAACGGGTACGGGCGGTGCTGCGGGTCGGCGGGGACCCGGGGGAGTGAGCGGACAGGGGAGCGGGGCCGAGCGCCGGACGCCGGGCCCGGCCCCGTACCGCCTCGCCGCCCTCAGGCGCAGCCCAGCTCTCCCAGCATGCCCTTGCGCAGCCGTACGATGATCCGCTTCAGCAGGCGGGACACATGCATCTGCGAGCAGCCGAGCCGGTCGCCGATCTCGGCCTGGGTGGCCTCCTCCACGAACCGCATGTGCAGGATCCGCCGGTCGCGTTCGCCGAGTTCGGCCATCAGCGGGGCCAGCGAGTGGACGTCCTCGACCAGCCGCAGGCCGCGTTCCTCGACCCCGATGAAGTCGGCCAGCACGGCCTCCCCATGGCCGGGGTCCTCACCGGTCAGGGCCGCGTCGAGGGACGACGAGTTGTAGCCGTTGGACGCGAGCTGGCCCTCGACCACCTGTTCCGGGGTGAGGTCCATGACCGCGGCCAGCTCCGCCACCGTCGGCTCGCGGTCCAGATGACCGGCGAGTTCCTCGCGCGCCTTCGCCAGCTCGACCCGCAGCTCCTGGAGCCGGCGCGGTACGTGCACCGCCCAGGTGGTGTCCCGGAAGAACCGCTTGATCTCACCGACGATGTACGGCAGCGCGAAGGTCGTGAACTCGACCTCCCGCGACAGATCGAACCGGTCGATCGCCTTGATCAGCCCGATCATGCCGGTCTGGACGATGTCCTCCATGTCGTCGCCGCGACCGCGGAAGCGGCCGGCCGCGAAACGGACCAGGGAGATGTTCAGCTCGATCAGGGTGTTGCGGACGTACTGGTGTTCGCGTGTGCCCTCCTCCAGCTCGGCCAGCCGGGGGAAGAGCTGACGGGACAGCTCGCGCGCGTCCAGCGGCGCCACGGTCCGTGGATCCACGGAGTCCGGCAGTATCCCCTCCCCCGCTCGGGTCCCGGCGGTGTCGTGCTCGACCTTTGCCTTCGACCTGATCACGGCGGTGTTCATTGCCCTCTCCCACGAACATCGGAGTTCGGTTTCTGTCGTCGGCTCGCTGCTTCTGACTGTGCGTCTTCGATGCCTCGGCTACCCAGGGTTCACCGGGGCATGCGTCTTCGCTCTCCGCCGATTCCACCGAGGGCGAACCCCGGAGCCCTTCCCAGCGCGGCCGGCGCTCCTACGCTGGGAAGGTGAGCAACCAAGCGCCGAACGAAGCCCGCGTCATCCCCCTGCGCCGCGCCGAGCGCCCGGGGACCGCCCGCCCCGCGTCCGACCGACCGACCGCTCGCGAACCGGGCCGCCCGGGTGCCTATGGACCGGCCCGCGCGGCTGCCTCGGAACCGTCCCGCCCCGAGCCCCTGTGGCGTGACCTGATCGGCGATGTCCTGCGCCGGGAGCGGCTCGCGCAGGAGCGGACGCTGAAGGATGTCGCCGAGGCGGCCCGGATCTCCATGCCGTACCTCTCCGAGGTGGAGCGAGGGCGCAAGGAAGCCTCCTCCGAGGTCCTCGCCGCCGCCGCGCGCGCCCTGGGCCTCGGGCTCGGCGAGCTGCTGTCGCTGGCCCAGGGCGAACTGATCCGGGTCACCAGCCGCACGGCCGGCCGGAGCACGCGCCGGCCGACCTCCTCGTACGACGGGATGCTGCTGGCCGCCTGACCGCCCCGTCGCCGGCGTCCGTCACACCGGAGCGAGACGCCGGCTCACCACCTGGTCGGCGAGCCCGTACACCACCGCCTCCTGCGCGGTGAACACCTTGTCGCGGTCCATGTCCGCGCGCAGGGTCGCGATGTCGTGCCCGGTGTGCAGGGACAGCACCTCCTCGACCTGGGCCCGGATCCGGACCATTTCCTTGGCCTGGAGCGCCAGATCCGACACCGTGCCCTGCCGGCCACCGGACGCGGGCTGGCCGAGCAGCACCCGCGCGTGCTCCAGCGCGAACCGCCGCCCCCGGTCGCCGCCCGCCAGCAGCACCGCCGCCGTCGAGGCCGCCTGACCGACGCAGAACGTCGAGATCGGGGCCTGCACGAACGTCATGGTGTCGTAGATCGCCATGAGCGAAGTGAAGGAACCACCGGGGGAGTTGATGTAGATCGAGATCTCGTTCTCGGGCGCCGCCGACTCCAGATGGAGCAGCTGCGCGATGACGACATTGGCCACGCCGTCGTCGATCTCCGTGCCGAGGAAGATGATCCGCTCCGACAGCAGCCGGCTGAACACGTCGTACGACCGTTCGCCGTGCGGGGTCTTCTCGACCACGTTCGGGATCGTGTAGGTGCCCATGTCGATCCGCCTGCTCCTCGTGTCGTCGATCCGGTGGGTCCTCATGTCACAGCCCCATCCGTCGTCGTGCGGCGCCCGGACGGATGTCGGCGAAGGACTCCACGATCCGGTCCACCATGCCGTACTCGATCGCCTGTTCCGCCGTGAACCAGCGGTCGCGGTCGCCGTCGCGGGAGATGGTCTCCGGGCTCTGCCCGGTGTGCTCGGCGGTGATCCGCTCCATGGTCCGCTTGGTGAACTCCAGATTGTCCGCCTGGATCTCGATGTCCGCCGTCGTGCCGCCGATCCCGGCGGACGGCTGGTGCATCATGATCCGTGCGTTGGGCAGCGCGAACCGCTTGCCCGCCGTGCCCACGCTGAGCAGGAACTGGCCCATGCTGGCCGCGAAGCCCATCGCGAGCGTGGCCACGTCGTTGGGGATCAGCCGCATGGTGTCGTAGATGGCCAGCCCGGCGTGGACCGAGCCGCCCGGACTCTGGATGAACAGGCTGATGTCGGTGTGCGGGTCCTCCGCCGACAGGATCAGCAACTGGGCGCAGATCCGGTTCGCGGAGACCTCGTCGACCTCGGTGCCGAGCACCACGATCCGCTGCCCGAGCAGTTGGGCGGCGAGCTGGTCGTCGAACGGGGTGCGCCGGGTGTCGCCCTCCTCGGCCCGGGGCAGCGCCGCCGGGCCCGGACGGGCGGTGAACAGGGACAGGGACATCGCGTCGCTCCTGACGTACAGATCTGACGAGGGGAGGCGGTGGTGCGTTCGTGCTCCCCACTGGTGCTCTCCACTGTCGGCGCGGGAGCGGGCGCGGCGCGGATTTATCGGCCCGCAGCAGATTCGCCGTCGGCCGAGCGGCGGCCGGGCCCCGGTGAGCGGCCGGGAGCGATGAGTTTCGGGGCGTGGGGCGGTCGATACAGATGACCGTGACCGATGCCCGGAAGACAGTCAGGAAGACAATCATGAGCACCGACGGATTCACCACCTGCCTCTGGTTCGACGGCCAGGCGGAGGACGCCGCCCACCACTATGTGTCGATCTTCAAGAACTCCGCCCTCGGCGGGTCCACCCGCTACGGCGAGGGCGCCCCGTTCCCCGCCGGGACGGTGCTGACGATCGACTTCACGGCCAACGGCCAGCGGTTCGTCGCGCTCAACGGCGGCCCGCAGTTCAGGTTCACCGAGGCGGTCTCCTTCCAGATCCTGTGCGCGGACCAGGAGGAGATCGATCACTACTGGACCAGGCTCACCGAGAACGGCGGCGAGCCCGGCCCCTGCGGCTGGCTCAAGGACAAGTTCGGCGTCTCCTGGCAGGTCGTCCCCGAGCGCCTGCTCGCCATGATCAGCGCCCCGGACGGCGCGAAGTCCGCCCGCGCGACCGCCGCCATGATGAAGATGGGCAAACTGGACATCGCCGAGCTGGAGCGGGCCTTCGCGGGGGAGTGAGCGGCCGGGGGCTTGTGGCCCGGGAGGCGGGAGCGCGGAGGGGGGAGGCGCGCGTCGAGGGCCGGGGGCCGGAGGGAGCGGAGAGACGCTGGCCGGGAGCCGGGAGCCGGGAGCCGGGAGCCGGGAGCCGGTGGTCGGTGGCCGGTGGCCGGTGGCCTGGGGCGGCCGACCGCCGTAGCAGCGGCGCGTCCCCCTCGACCCCGCCGGCGTGCATTCCCGTGGCGCCCATGGGACCAGACCCCGGCTGACCGGGACGGGGCGTGTCGAACGGAAGAACGAGCAGGCGCGGCGAGCGTGGCCGTCGGGGACGCTCAGCCCGCCGTGCCCACCGCCCGGGTGATCTCCTGGGCCATCCGCAGGATGCCGGGTGAGCGCACCGGGCACGGCTTCGGTGTCGAGGTCGTGGGTGCCAGGCAGAAGTGCAGGTGGTCGTCGGCGCGGTGGAGCGCCGTGCGGTCCTTCGCCGGGTCGGTGCAGTAGTCGGGGTGCGCGCGCTCGTACGCGGTGCAGGGGAGCTGTTCGACCCACCGGTAGCGGGCGCCGGGCGGGCTGACCACCCCTCCCGCGTCGGCCAGCGCGTCCGACGCGGCGGCGGCCTGCTCCCGGTAGATGCCGTTGACCCGCTCGACGCGCTCGGGGGTGATCGGGTCCGGCCCCTGGAGCACCCAGACGATCCGGGGACGCCGGTCCCCGCCCGCCGAGGCGATCTGCTCGGTCAGCCGGCGCGCGTCGGCGGCGTAGCGTGCGAAGTAGCGGTCGCGGGAGGCGTCGTACGTGATCCCGTCCATGCACGGGGTGTAGCCCCAGGCGTTGCCCCAGAACTGGAGCACCACCACGTCCGGCCGCACCGTGCGCACCAGCGCCGCCGCCTTGTCCGCGTCCGGTACGAGGGACGGGTCGCCGGTGCCCTCCAGGTAGTCGCACAGGGTGGTGCCGGAGTAGGGGGCGCTGGTGTAGGCCGCGCCCAGGGTGCCGCGCAGTTCCTGGCCGAGAACCGTCTGGTTCTCCATGGCGAGGGAGTCGCCGAGATACAGCACCGACATGCCCCGCGCGGGAGCGGGAGCGGTGGCGGTGGCGCTGGGGGTGGGGGAGGCGGACGGGGCCGGTTTCTGGCGGGTCGTGGTCGGTACGTCGGGTGTGGGCGGCGCCGTCTGCGCTCCCGACTCGGGGTCCGTGCAGGCGCCGAGCAGCAGCAGCGCGCCCAGCACGCCCACCATCCACCGACCGCGCATCCGAAGACCGCGCATCCGAAGACCGCGCATCCACACCCCCGCCCCCGCCGAAAGGGTCCCAGGCAAGCACGGCGCGGCCCCGTTGGGAAGTCACCCGCCGGACAGATACCGGTGGACCGCACGCATGTGCGGGCTCGTCGACTGGAGTTGGGCCGGTGGTCATCCGGTGTCCCTACGGTGCGCGCCATGAGAAGACCTTCGATCATGCTCGGCTCCGTCGTCCTCACGGTCGCGCTGGCGTCCCCCGCCGCCGCCGGGAACCCGCACCCGGGCGGCGACTTCGGCCGGGCCACCCTCACCGGATTCGCGTCCCTGCCGGCCGAGACGTACGTCCCGAACAGCGAGCCCTCCGGCGCCCTCATCGGCACGGGCCCCTTCAACGGCATCGCCGCGCCCTTCCAGGACCAGCCCGTCCAGGGCTTCAGCGGCATCGTGAACCGCCAGGACGGCACCTACGACGTGCTGTCCGACAACGGCTACGGCAACAAGGCCAACAGCGCCGACTATCTGCTGCGCGTGAACCGCGTGCGGCCCGACACCAGGACCGGCGAGGTCAAGGTGGTGAGCGGCTTCAACCTCAGCGACCCCGACCGCAAGGTGCCGTTCGCGCTCACCCGCTCCGACCGGGTCCTCACCGGCGCCGACTTCGACGTCGAGTCGATCACGCGGGTGTCCGACGGCACGTACTGGGTCGGCGACGAGTTCGGCCCCTACCTGCTGCACTTCTCCGCCACCGGCAAGCTGCTGGACGCCCCCATCGCCCTGCCCGGAGTGAAGGCGCCGGAGAACCCGGACCTCGGCGGCGCCCAGCCCACCCTCGGCAGCAGCAAGGGCTTCGAGGGCCTGGTGCGCTCCGTCGACGGACGTCACCTCTACCCCCTCCTGGAGGGCACGGTCAGCGGTGACACGCCGGGTGACCTGCGGTTCAGCGAGTTCGATCTGGGCAAGCGCGCCTACACCGGCAAGGAGTACACCTACCGTCTGGAGTCCCCGGCCAACGCCATCGGCGACGCCATCGCCATCGACCGGAACCGGTTCCTGGTCATCGAGCGGGACGGCGGACAGGGCGACGACGCCAAGTTCAAGCGGCTGTACCTCGCGGACACCCGCGACCGTGACAAGGACGGCGCGCTGGACAAGACGCTGGTGGCCGATCTGCTGGACATCGCCAACCCCAAGGGCGTCGGCGGATTCGGGGAGACGTTCCGGTTCCCGTTCACGACCATCGAGGACGTCGTGCTGCTGGACGACCGGACGGTCGCCGTGCTCAACGACAACAACTTCCCGTTCTCGTCCGGGCGGACGGCGGGGAAGGCCGACGACAACGAGTTCATCACCGTACGGCTGAGCCGGCCGCTGAACGCGGACCCGCGGGCTTTCCGCTAGGCCCGGTCGTCGGGGTTGACCAGGACCGCCGCCCCGTCGAAGGCGCCCGCCCGCAGGTCCCGCAGGGCCGTGAGGGCGCCCGTGAGGGGATAGGTGTGCGTCGTCGCCCGCACCCCGTGGCGGGCGGCGAGTGCCAGGAACTCCCTCGCGTCCTCGCGCGTGTTGGACGTGACGCTGCGTAGCTCCTTCTCGTAGAAGAGGTCGCTCTCGTAGCGCAGGGGCGGTACGTCGGTGAGGTGGATGCCGGCGACGGACAGGACGCCGCCGCGGTCCAGGGCGCGCAGGGCGACCGGGACCAGGTCGCCCACCGGGGCGAACAGGATGGCGCTGTCCAGCGGTTCGGGCGGTGGCCGGTCCAGGTCCTGGGCGGAGGACGCGCCCAGCTCCAGGGCCAGCCGCCGGGCCGCCTCACCCCGGGTCACCACATGCACCCGGGCGCCCTGGGCGAGGGCGACCTGGGCGCACAGATGGGCGCTGCCCCCGAACCCGTACAGGCCGAGCCGCCCGCCGGCCGGCAGCGCGGCCCGTTTCAGCGCCCGGTAGCCGATGATGCCCGCGCACAGCAGCGGGGCCGCCGCCACCTCGTCCAGGGTGTCCGGGAGCCGGTGCGCGAAGGGCGCCGGGACGGTGGTGTACGGGGCGTAGCCGCCGTCCGCGTCCCAGCCCGTGTACCGGGAGGCCAGGCAGAGATTCTCCGCGCCCCGGCGGCAGTACCCGCAGGTGCCGTCCGTGTACCGCAGCCAGGCCACACCGACCCGGTCGCCGACGGCGAAGCCCCGCGCGTCCGGGCCCGGCGCCGCCACCACGCCGACCACCTCATGGCCGGGCGTGACCCCCGGCCGGCGCACCGGCAGATCGCCCTCGGTGACATGCAGGTCGGTACGGCAGACCCCGCAGGCCCGCACCCGCACCAGCAGTTCGTCCCCGGCGGGCTCCGGCACCGGCCGCTCCACCCACCGCAACGGCTCCCCCGCCACCGGCCCCGGCGCCGTCACCGACCATGCTCGCATCGTCGTCTCCGCCATCGCCCACTCCGTGTCGCGCGGTCGCTGCCGTAGGTCCCGCCCCCAGTTTGGAACAGATATGCGATTTCGGCGCGCGATCGGCCCTTCAAGTGACTAGCGTGAGATATCGGGACAATCCCGATGAGCGGAGAGGGGCGCGACCATGACCGTGAAACCCGAGGGAACCCCCATCTGGGCCGACGCGACGTTCCCGGACATCGAGGCGGCCAAGAGCTTCTACGGCGATGTCCTCGGCTGGACCTTCGGCGAGTCGTCGCCGGAGTACGGCAACTACACCCAGGCGTTCTCGGACGGCAAGGCCGTCGCCGCCGTCGTACCGCCGATGCCCGGCCAGGAAGCGGCGTCGCAGTGGTGTCTCTACCTCGCGACGACCGACGCCGCCGCCGCGGCGGGACGCATCCGGGACAACGGCGGACAGGTGGCGATGGAGCCCATGCAGATCGGTGACTTCGGCTCCATGTGCATTGCCAGCGACCCCGGCGGGGTCGTCTTCGGCGTGTGGCAGCCCGGCACGCACGCGGGGTTCGAGGCACCCGTGGAGCAGCCCGGCGCGTACTGCTGGGCCGAGATCTTCACCCGCACACCCGAGAAGTCCGACACCTTCTTCCCCGCCGTCTTCCCCTTCACCTCCCAGCAGATGGAGGACGCGCAGATGGACTTCCGGCTCTACAACACCACCGAGGGCACGGCCCTGGGCCGGATGAAGATGACGGACGACTTCCCGCCCGAGGTGCCCCCGTTCATCAACGTCTACTTCAACGTCGCCAACTGCGACGAGGCCGTCGCCACGGCGACGAAGCTCGGCGCGGTCGTGCGGTACGGGCCGATGGACAGCCCCTTCGGGCGCTTCGCCGGGCTCGGCGACCCGCAGGGTGCCCACTTCTCGGTGATCGACACCACGACCACCGAGGGCGGGCCGCCCACCACCACCGACATCTCCTGAGCCCCCGCGGCCATGACATGATCGGCACATGCGTGAACGAGTGGTGGCCGCGTGCGACGGGGCTTCGAAGGGAAACCCCGGACCGGCGGGCTGGGCATGGGTGATGGCCGACGAGACGGAGACTCCCCGTCGCTGGGAGGCCGGACCGCTCGGCCGGGCCACCAACAACGTCGCCGAACTCACCGCCCTGGAGCGTCTGCTGTCGGCGGTCGACCCCGGCGTACCGCTGGAGATCCGGATGGACTCGCAGTACGCCATGAAGGCCGTCACCACGTGGCTGCCCGGCTGGAAGCGCAACGGCTGGAAGACCTCCGCCGGCAAGCCGGTCGCCAATCAGGAACTGGTGGTGCGGATCGACGAACTGCTCGACGGCCGCGCGGTCGAGTTCCGTTACGTCCCCGCCCACCAGGTCGACGGCGACCCGCTCAACGACTTCGCCGACCGGGCCGCCAGTCAGGCCGCCGTCGTCCAGGAGCCCGCGAGCAGCGACCTCGGCTCCCCGGAGCCGCCGCCCTCCCCTGACACCCCGGCCAAGAGCGCCCCGCGCCGCAAGTCCGCGCGCCCGAACGGCGGCTCCGCCTCCCGCGCGAACGGCGGCTCCGCCGCGCGCACGATCAAGGCCAAGTTCCCCGGCCGGTGCCCGGCCTGCGCCCGCCCCTACGCGGCGGGCGAGCCCATCGCCAAGAACGACCAGGGCTGGGGCCACCCGGAGTGCCGCAGCGTGTGACCCCCCGCCACCATCTGCCGCACCCGTCGCGTTCCGCGCGCGTCCACCCCATCCGGCGCCCCCGGCGGCCGGGCGTCCCGCCACGCCCGCATGCCGCTGCTACTCTGCGTTGTCAATTGACCGCATTGA
This sequence comes from Streptomyces sp. NPDC056734, assembly GCF_042790455.1. Taxonomy (NCBI): domain Bacteria; kingdom Bacillati; phylum Actinomycetota; class Actinomycetes; order Kitasatosporales; family Streptomycetaceae; genus Streptomyces; species Streptomyces sp. NPDC056734. The sequence goes on along the minus strand of NZ_JBHTZD010000013.1, from coordinate 64,078 downwards.
GTGACTTCCAGGGGTGAGTGTGAAGGTCGTCTGCGTCGGCGGTGGGCCCGCCGGCCTGTATCTGTCGATCCTGCTGAAGCGGCAGGACCCCGCCCACGACATCACCGTCCACGAGCGCGATCCGGAGGGCTCCACCTACGGGTGGGGCGTGACCTACTGGCGTGGACTGCTCGACAAACTGCACGCGCACGACCCGGAGTCCGCCCTCGCGATCGACGCCGGTTCCGTGCGCTGGAGCGACGGCATCGCCCATGTACGGGGCCTGGCCACCCGGCACAGCGGCGACCAGGGCTTCGGCATCGGCCGCCACCGGCTCCTGGAGATCCTCGCCGCCCGCGCCCGGGAACTGGACGTCCGCATCGAGCACACCCGGGAGATCACCGCCGAGAATGTGCCGCCCGCCGACCTGGTGGTGGCCGCCGACGGAGTGCGCAGCGCCCTGCGCACCCGGCACGCCGATGCCTTCGGCACCGAGGTCCGCTCCGGCCGCAACCACTACATCTGGCTCGGCACCACCAAGGTCTTCGACTCCTTCACCTTCGCCTTCGTCGAGACCGCGCACGGCTGGATCTGGTGCTACGGCTATGGATTCGGCGCCGACCGCTCCACCTGCGTGGTGGAGTGCGCCCCCGAGACCTGGACCGGCCTGGGCCTCGACCGCGCGGGCGAGGACGAAGGGCTGGAACTGCTGGAGAAACTCTTCGTGGACGTCCTCGACGGCCACCGCCTGATCGGCCGCTCGTCGACCGACGGCGCCCCCCAGTGGCTCAACTTCCGAACCCTGACGAACCGCACCTGGCACCACGGCAACCTCGTCCTGCTCGGCGACGCCGCCCACACCACCCACTACTCCATCGGCGCAGGCACCACCCTCGCCCTGGAGGATGCCATGTCCCTCGCCGGCGCCCTGCGCACCCACCGCGAACTGCCCCGGGCCCTGACCACCTACGAACAGGACCGCAAGGCCGCCCTGCTGCCGGTGCAGAGCGCCGCCCGCTACAGCGCCCAGTGGTACGAGAGTCTGCCCCGCTACATCGGACTGCCGCCCGAGCAGATGTTCGCCCTGCTGGGCCAGCGCCACTCGCCGCTGCTGCCGTACGTCCCACCGCAGCTCTACTACCGGCTCGACCGGGCGGCCGGGCGCCTGGAGACCCTGCGCCGGTTCAAGCGCTGGCTCGGCCCGAAGGTCGCCCGCTCGGTGCAGACGCGGTCACTGACCGGCGGGAGGAAGTGACGCCCGGGTCACCCTTGGGGGAGGCCGAAGCCGGGCCCGTGGATGAGCCGGACGCCACGACATGACTACGGCTGCTCAGCCCGCCCGAGCACTACCGCCCCTGCTCCTTGCGGGTGCCGCGCAGTGTGGTCAGGCAGGAGGCGATCGCCTGCTGGAGGTCTTCGAGGCGGGCGACCATGTCGTCCTCGTAGAAGTCCTCGGCGTCGTCGAAGGTCAGCTCCTCGAACACCTTCGTCGCCTTCTGGAGGCTGTTGTAGAACTTCGTCCGGCGGTCACTCACCCGCAGTTCGGGATCGGCCTCGACGGTCTCCACGACCAGCGACTTCATGGTGTCGTACGCCTCCGAGGCCCACTCACCGGAGTCCTCGTCGTCGTCCAGCTCGTCGATCAGCGACAGATGCCGCTCGGCCTCCTGCCGTACGTCGGCGGGGGCGTCCACCGTCTGCCCCGCGGGCGTCTTGATCTGCCCCGACTCGGCGATCTGCCGCACATAGCCGATCCGGTCGGCGGCGCGGCTCTCGGTGGCGACGGCCTTCTTCAGATCGTCGGTGCGCACGACGTCCCGGGCCAGTTCGGCCTGGAGTTCCGGATCCTCGCGCACCCGGTCCAGCAGGGCGCGGCGGGCGGCCTGCGCGGTGGACGGGTCGGCGAGGATCGCGGCCCGCAGCGCGGTCGGGTTCTCGGCCACCTCCAGCGCCTTGGTCGGGCGGATGCCCTCGGCCTCGGCCGCCTCGGCGATGGCGGTGCCACGCTCGGAGGTGGCGCTGTTGCGGGAGGTGTAGTAGGTCAGCCATACGTCGGCGTCCGGCAACTCGACGTCCTGGCCCGGCCGCAGCGCCTCGAACTGCGGCACCATGCCGTCGTCCGCGGCCCGGTCCCACGCCTTGTAGTAGCGCATCACCCGGTCCGGCGAGCACCCGGCCAGCTCGGCGAACTCCTTCGCCGACACCTTCGCCGTCCCCTGCGCGCCCTGCCCGCCGGGCCGGACGCTGCGCGCCACCAGCAGCGCGAAGGCCCAGCCTCCGGTGCGGGCGTAGACCCCGAACTCGCGCGCGTCCCGCGCCACGAGGTCCGACAGGGGCGGGGTGGCGAGCGCGGGGGTGGACGGGTCGGTGGGGGCGGTCGATGCCTCGGTGGGCTCGGTCGCTAGAGTCACGGACTACTCTCCTGTGGGGGCTCTGAACTGTTCTGCGGATGTGCGGACAGGCAGCCTATCCACCCATTGACGGTGCTTTGCCCAGCCCGGTCGACCGCACAGGTGAACCCTCCCGGAAGCGACGGCCCGTCAGCCCACCGGAGGGCGGAACGTACGCAACACCGTCTCCAGCGCTTCCTGGTTGGCCTCCTCCGTCCAGTCCGCGGCCGGGGTGCTCCAGCGCAGCGAGTAGCCGAGCCCGCCGCCCGCCGAGACGCCCCGGCCGAACGTGCGTACGCGGGTCCCGTCGATGTCGGCCAGCCACTGGAGGTCGGCCGCGTGATGGCCCTGGTACGTGGTCGCCTCGATGTCCCCGATCCGCTCGTAGCCGTCCGTCCGCTCCAGGCCCGGCTCCACGTCGTCACGCCAGACCGCGACCGGGTCGGGGCCGACGCGCTCGCTGTAGGTCACCGCGAGGGTGCGCGGATCGTCCCGGGCGCCGAGCACGACACGGTAGGCCAGGTCCGACACCTTGTCGGTGTCCAGCGCGGTCCATCCCTCGGGCAGCGCGACGGAGAAGCCCTCGGGGGAGGTGAAGGTCCGGAAGCCTTCCGGGAGGCCGCTCGGGGAGGGGGACGGGGGCGTTGTGGATGGTGATGGCGACGGCGATGGCGTGGGTGGGGCGGAGGCCGATGGGCGGGGTGGGGGCTCGGGCGCCGCGGTGCCGGTGTCGCCGGACGGCCGGCGGGTCGCGGCGACCACGGCGACCGTGACCGCCGCCAGCGCCAGCGTCGTACCGAACACCACCGTCCGCCTGCTCCAGCGGGAACCGGCGTGCCCGGCGGTGGCGTGGGCGTGGTGCGGCCGGGGGCGCGGGCCGGGCGGTGAGGCGGCGTCCGGGGCGGTGCCGAGCACCCGGGTGAGTGCCTCGCGGGTCACCGGACGGGTCAGGCGTTCGCGGGAGTTCTTGCACAGCAGGCCCTGGATCACCTGGGCGAGCGGCCCGGCGCGCAGCGGGGCGCGCAACGGCAGCCGGTCCACGCCCCGGAGCGTGATCTCCGGCCGGTCCCGGTCCTGGAACGGGGGCCGTCCCTCGACCATCGTGTAGAGCAGCGCGCCCAGCGCCCACAGGTCCGCGGCCGGGCCGACGCGCTCGTCCCGCGCCTGCTCCGGGGAGGCGTACGAGGGTGCCGTGAGCCGGGGTGCCAGGGTCGCGCCCGCCAGGCCGAACCCGGACACCATGACCGGGCCCCGGTCCGGCACGAACACCTGACCGGGGCTCAGCTCGCCGTGGGTGATGCCCTCGCCGTGCGCGGCCTCCAGGACATCGAGCAGTTCGAGCCCGAGCCGTGCCACCCGCACATAGGGGAACGAGCCCTCCGCCGCGAGGAGTTCCGGCAGCGGAGTGCCGCCCACCCACTCGGTGACCGTCCACAGCGTGCCCGCGTCCTCGAACGCGTCGATCACCTTCGGTACCCGCCCCGGGACGAGCGCGCCCATGGCGTCCGCCACGCGCCCGATCCTGCCGGTCGCCCGGCACGCGGTGCCCTCCCCGCTCCCGGGCGGCAGCCCGATCCGGGTCAGCAGACACGGGCGGCCCGCGTCCATGTCCTCGCCGTGCCAGCTGACGCGGTTCGTCTCCCGGTGCACCAGGTCGAGGAGTCGGTACCGTCCGGCGACCGGTTCGTGCGCGAAGACCTGCGTCTCGGCCATGCTCATCCCTCGCTGAACCCCGCTCTCACCCCGTGAACCCCGCTCCCACGCTTTCCCAGTGGTACGCGGGCGGTGACGCCGGGTGTTCAATCGGAAGCACAACCGGGGGCACGTCTTTCGCCCAGGGTTCGGCGCGGCGGCCCTCCCGCCGGGGGGCGGGGCGGGGTCAGCCCAGGCCGAAGCGGGCCGTCCAGTCCGCCATCTCGCTCACCGTGGTGTTGCCGCCGCACACCACCAGCCCCAGCCGGGCCCCCTCGCCGACCCGCTCCCGGACCCGCCGGGCCGCCGGCAGCAGACAGCCCGCCGAAGGCTCCGTCCACAGCTTGGCGTGCTCGGCGAACTCCAGACAGCCCTGGACGGCGTCCCGGTCCGACACCACCAGCACCTCGGTGACCAGCGCCGACACATGGTCGTACGTCAAGCGCGAGACGGTCGGCGCGTTCAGCGGCATGACGATCGACGACGGGGTGACCGGCACCGGGCCGCCCGCCCGCAGCGCCTCGGACATGGCCTGCGCGCCCTCGGTCTCCACGCCCCAGATCCGCAGCCCCGGCCGCCGCGCCCGCAGCGCCGCCGCGACCCCGGAGATCAGCCCACCGCCCCCGATGCTCACCAGCACATCGGTCAGCTCACCGGCGTCGGCCGCGAACTCCAGGCCCACCGTGCCCTGCGCGGCGACCACGATCGGGTCGTCGAACGGGTGGACCAGCGTGAGCCCCTCGTCCCGCAACCGCTCGACCTGCGCGAACGCCGAACCCATGTCGTCCGTCAGCCGCACCGACGCGCCCGCGTCCCGTGCCAGCCGCACCGAGCGGGCGGGCGCCGAGCGCGGCATGACGACGGTCGCCTTCACCTCCAGGGCGGCGGCCATCACGGCGAGCGCGATGCCGTGGTTGCCGCCGCTGACCGCCACCACCCCGGCGGCCCGCTCGGCCTCGCTCAGCGCCAGCAGCCTGGCCGTGGCGCCGCGCGCCTTGAAGGAACCGGTGCGCTGCAACAGCTCCAGTTTGGCGGTCACCGGGACGCCGAGCAGCGTGGACAGCCCGGGGCTCGGCACGGTGGGGGTCCGCACCACCTGCCCGGCGATCCGCCCGGCCGCCGCTTCGATGTCCGAGATGCCGATCAAGGTGCTCACTTTTCGAACCTTTCCGATCTTTTCTGAACCCGTTCTGCGGGTCAGTGCTGCTGGGGCTTGCCCGCCGTGGTCTCGCTCGGGCGGACGATCACCTGTCCCTGCCCCTGGAGCATCAGCTGGACCGCCTCGCCGGAACCGCCGCGCAGCATCGAGCCGACCGACTGCGAGCGGTGCAGCGAGGTCTGGAGCCCCGCCGTCCAGCCCACCACCGCGTCGGTGTCCACATACACCGGCCACTGCGGGGAGACCGGGATGACCAGCGGAACGCCCTCGCACACCAGGCCCAGCCGGCCCTGCCCGGTGAACACGCTGTTGAAGAGCCCGCCGCCCGCGATGGCGGAACCCTTCACGGTCGCGATCCGGTAGGACAGCGTGGCGTCGAAACACAGGACGTTGCGGCCGTTCACGGTGAACTCGTCACCCGGCTCCACCTCCACGATGAAACAGTTCTGGGCCTCCTGCGCGAACCATGCCTCGCCCTGTCCGCGCACCGCCATCAGCGGCAGCCCCTCGCCGGTGACGGCCCGCTTGAGCATGCCGCCGACCCCGCCCTGTCCCTTGCGCTCGAACCGGAGGCTGCCCCGGTGGGCGACCATCGAGCCCTGCCGGGCCAGCATCTCGCCGTTGACCGTGTACCTGAGGCACTTCGCGTTCTCGATCGTCATGCCCGGCGCGGCGGCCGGCTGGACCATGTGCTGGCTGGAAAAGAGGTCACCCTTCATGGGGGCATGGTGTCCCGGAGGGGACCGTTCGGGCAAAACGCCGGGTGTCCGCGAGGGGGCGGCGCCCGTGCCGGTGCCTGTATCAGCCCGGTCTCACGCGCCGAACAGCTGCGTCCAGTACGTCCCCGCCCGGCCGCCGCCCGCCAGACCTATGCCGATGTGGGTGAAGTCGGGCTTGAGGATGTTGGCGCGATGGCCGGGGCTGTTCATCCAGCCGGTGACCACCTCCGGCGCCGAGCGCTGTCCGCACGCGATGTTCTCCCCGACGGAGCGGCGCCGGGCGCCCGCCGCGGCGGCCCGGTCCCATGGCTGGCCGCCCTCCGGGGAGGTGTGCGAGTAGAAGTCACGGGCCACCATGTCGGCGCTGTGCGCCTGCGCCGCCGCCGTGAGCAGGGTGTCCGGCGCCAGCGGGCGCAGCCCCGCCCGGACGCGCTCCCCGTTGGTCAGCTCGGTCACCTCGGCCGCCGTACGCGCCAGGTCGGCCGGGGTGAGCGGGCGGGCCCACAGCGCCGTCCAGAAGACGTCACCCGTGCGGTGCTCGGTCGCGCACCCCAGCCCGGCGTGGGTGAAGGCCGGGTCGAACAGGGTGCGCCGGGGCTGCTCGCCGCGCTGGAGGTACGTCACGAACTCGCCCGGTGTGCGCGGCCCCGACACCAGGTGCTCGCCGATCGTGAGATACGCGAACCCGGCGCCGATCACCCGCTGGTACACCGCCACTCCGTCGCCGCCCTCGACGCCGAGCCGCCCCGCCGACGCCATCGCCCCGGCGTGTGCCCGCGCGGCCGACGACAGCCGGGCGTCCAGCGCGACCGGCGGTGAACCCGCCTGGGCGCGGGCGGCGTTGACCAGCCCGAGGTAGCCGTCCTGGTCGGTGGGCGGGGCGGCCGGGGTCCGCTGGGCGGGTATGAACGGCTGCGGCGCGGGTGCCCGGTCGTCCCTCACGTCCACGCCGAAGTCCCTGGCCAGACCGGCCAGCCCGTCGCCGTATCCCTGGCCGAGGGCGCGCAGCTTCCAGGTGTCGCCGCGCCGGTAGATCTCCGCCAGCAGCAGGACCGTCTCCTGCTGGGGCGGGGCCGGGGTGAAGCGGGCCAGGGGCCGGCCGCCGGGGCCGGTGACCTGGAGGGTGGGGGCGGGCAGCCGGCCCAGCTCGGTGCCGGGGTCGGCCGGGCTGACGACGACGGTGACGCGGGTCGCCCCCGGACGCAGGGCGCTCGGCTCGACGGTCAGCGTGTCCCCGCTGAGCCGGGCCCCGGGCGCCACCGGCTGATTGAAGAACACGAAGTCGCCGTCGCCCCGAACCTTCCCGTCATCCCCGGTGACCAGCGCCGACACATCGAACGGCCCCCGCACACACAGACTCAGCGGGCCGGCCGGAAGAGGCACATTGCCCCCGGGCACCAACTCGCTCATATCGCCGCCCTACCACATCACACCGAAACCTCCCCCCGACAACGTCCACGACGAAGCCGTGGTTCCCACCCCCGACACCCCAAGGCCCGCGCGGCTACCGAACCCCACCCCCGACACCGCAAGGCCCGCGCGGCTACCGAACCCCGACACCGACACCCCAAGGGGCGCGGGGAACTGCGCGACCGGCCACAACCCACCCGCACCCGCAAGCCAACGGAAGCCGCACCCGACCCCCGTCACTCCCGGACCTGGGCGCAGACGCCGCAAGGGGCGCGGGGAACTGCGCGACCAGCCACAACCCACCCGCACCCGCACGACAACCGAACCCCCCTACCGACCCCCCTACCAAACCCCCGCCTACCGAACCCGCTCCAAATGCAACGCCCGACTCGCCCAGTCCCCCCGAGCCAACCCCAGCTCCAGCCCATACGACATCAGCACCGCCGCATGGTGGACCCGACCGGACCCGACCTCCCGATACCGGGCCCCCGGCGTCAGCCCCCGCAACCGCACCGGCACCCGACCGGCCCCGTGCCGCGGCCCCCGCTGCCAGGCCAGTACCAGGGCCTCGCCCGCGTCCTCGGCGACGTACTGCACGACCGTCGGCCCCTCCGCCGCAGGCCCCCGCAGCCGGTGCAGAGCCCCCCGCTGGACCAGATGACGGACGCCTTTGTAGAAGGCCACCAATTCCGCCCCCTCGGAGAGCTCCGCCTCCGTCCACGTGGCGAGATCACCGCCGATGCCGAGCAGCCCGGACATGGCGACATGGAAGCGGAACGACAGCGGCACCGACCGCCCCGTGAGCTGGTTCGGCACATCCGTCACCCACGCGGACATCACCCGCGGCGGATACACCTGCGCGAACCCGTGCTGGATCGCGATCCGGTCCTCCGCGTCGGTGTTGTCCGACGTCCACGCCTGGTCGGTGCGGGAGAGGATCCCCAGGTCGACGCGCCCCCCGCCCCCCGCGCACGCCTCGATCCGCAGGTCGGGATGGTCCGCGCGGAGCCGGTCAAGGATGCCGTACAGGTTGGTCACATAGCGGGTCCACAGACGGTCCGCGCCGTCCGGTTCACCGGGCCAGCCCGCCTCGCCGAAGGCGCGGTTCATGTCCCACTTCAGGAAGTCCACGCCGTGGTCGCCGACCAGCCGGGTCAGCCAGCCGTACGCCCACTCGGCCACGTCGTCGCGGGCGAGGTTCAGCACCAGCTCGTTGCGCATCTCGGTGCGGTCCCGGCCCGGCACGTGCAGCACCCAGTCGGGGTGCGCGCGGTACAGATCGCTGTCCGGATTGACGTTCTCCGGCTCCACCCAGACACCGAACCGCATCCCGAGCGCGTGCACGGTGCCGGCGAGCGGGCCGAGACCGGCCGGGAAGCCGTCGGGGGACGGGGTCCAGTCACCGAGCCCGGCCCGGTCGTCGCGGCGGGCACCGAACCAGCCGTCGTCCACGACATACAGCTCGACACCCAGCTCGGCGGCCCGCTCGGCGAGCGCCTTCTGGCTGGTCTCGTCGACGTCCCAGCCGGTCGCCTCCCACGAGTTGTAGAGCACGGGCGTCAGCTCGTGCGCGTGCGGCACCACGTGGTCGCGGACGTAGCTGTGCCAGGTGCGGCTGGCCTCGCCGAAGCCGCCGTCGGTGAACAGCCCCGCGAACACGGGCGTGGTGAACTCCTCGCCCGGCGCGAGCGGGACCCGGACCCCCTCGTGGCCGCCGCCGCCGGTGAATCCGGCCAGGTTGTCCGGGGTGCGCTGGGCGGTCAGCCGCCAGCTGCCGCTCCAGGCGAGGGCCGCGCTCCACACCCGGCCGTGCTCCTCGCCGGTGTCGCCCGGGTCGACCATCAGCCACGGGTTGGCGTGGTGGCTGGTCACCCCGCGACGGCTGGTCAGGACCGTCTCGCCGTACGGGAGCGGTTCGCGGCGCAGCTGGGTCTCGGCCGACCACTGCCCGGTGACATGGCTGATCCGGTATCCGGGCAGCGGGGGCAGCGTCCAGGCGGCGGAGTCCGCGCGAAGCACCTCCAGCCGGTCGGCCCCGGCGTTGCGCAGCACCGTGAAGCGCTCGATGACATCGGTGTCCGCGCGTACCCGGTAGTGGAGATCGACCTCCAGCGGGTAGCCGCGGTCACGGAAACGCAGTACCAGTTCCTCGGTGCCGGGGGCGGGGTCGCGCACCTCGTGCCCGGCGGGCTGCCAGGTGAAGCCGCGGGTGCCGTCGGCGTGGCGGACCTGGAGCGAGGGCGGGCCGTAGTGGATTCCGTCGTCCGCGGGGAGTTCCTCACCGACCGCGCGGAGGCCCTCGAAACTGCTGTGCGGCTCGCCGGGCGGAGCGGCGACACCCACCGCCTCGGCCAGGGACAGCCGGGGTCCCCACGCGACATGGCCGGGCACGCCGGTCTCGTCGATGCGCAGGGCGTACGACGTGCGCGGGGTGGTCAGCAGCCAGACCCCGGCGTCGGGGGAGTGGGAGATCAGCGGCATGGGGCCTCACGTTCCAGGCTGGGCAGATGCTGCCGTCTAGAGAACGCGACCTTCGATCAGCTGTCAACGACTGGAGGGAACAGGCACTTTGCATGGCACAGGCAAGTCGTAATCACAGTTTCAACCGATCCTGTTTCTTTCATTGACAGCAGAAAATAAGGGACCTAGGTTCCCGGCCATGCAGTCGCCCCCTCCTCCGACCCCTCCTCAGCTCCCTTCCGCGACCCGCCCTCCCGGGCCTCCCGAGGCGTTCCCGGCGCAGACGCCGGCCGTCGCCCAGATCTTCACCACGGTGCTCTCGCACGGCCCCCTCACCCGTTCCGCGGTGGCCGAGCGCACCGGGCTGTCCGCCGCGGCGGTCACCAAGGCGGTCCGGCCGCTGATCGAGGCCGGGTACCTCGTGGAGGACACCGACGACGCGCGGCGGGCGCTGGGCCGCCCGTCGCACCCGGTGCGGGTCGACGCCGGACGGGCGCTGTTCATCGGGGTCAAGGCGACCGGGGACGAACTCATCGGTGTCCTCACCGACCTGTGCTGCCGCATCCGTGTCGCCCGGCACCTCCCGCTGACCGACCCGGCGCCCGGAGCCGTCCTCGCCGCCATCGCCGAACTCGTACGCGAACTGAGCACCGAGGCCGAGGGGTTCGGCGTACCGGTGCTCGGCCTCGGGCTCGCCGTCTCCGGCGACGTCGACCGCGCCGAGGGCGTCGTACGCTACTCGCCGTTCCTGGAGTGGCGGGACGTGGCGCTCGCCGAACGCGCCTGCCTGGCCACCGGACTGCCGGTCACCGTCGAGAACGACGTCCGCGCCCTGACCGTCGCCGAGCAGTGGTTCGGCGCGGGCGTGGGCCTGAAGGACTTCGCCGTGGTCACCGTCGGCGCGGGCATCGGCTGCGGGCTCGTGGTGCACGGCCAGGTGGTCGCCGGGGCGCACGGCGTCGCGGGAGAGATCGGGCATGTCGCCATCGACCCGGCCGGCCCCCTGTGCCACTGCGGCAACCGCGGCTGTGTCGAGGCCATCGCCGCCGACACCGCCATCCTCGCCAGGATCAGGGAGACCACCGGCGCCGCCGTCGCCGACGCCGCCGAGGCCGTGGCCCTCGCCCACCAGGGCCACCCCGGGGTGCGCGAGGTGTACGCCGCCGCCGGGACCGCCATCGGGCGCGGCATCGCCACCGTGGCCAATCTGTTCGGACCCGAGCGGGTGATCATCTCCGGCGAGGGCCTGGCCGCCTACGACCTGTTCGCCGAGCAGATCCGGGACACCTTCGCCGCCTACGCCTTCGGCTCCGCCGCCCGGTGCGACGTACAGACCCGCCCGCTGCCCTTCGAGGAGTGGGCGCGCGGCGCCGCCGCCACCGCCATCCAGAGCTTCATCCGATCGGACACCGGTCCGGACACCCACCGGCAGCGCGCCAACGGCGCTGCTCCGCGCCCCCAGCACGCGACCCAGCACGCGAACCAGCACGAGGAGCGACCATGACGCAGCAGAGCCGCATATCCCCGGTGGCGCAGGGCCCCGGCCGCCGCAGAGTCGTCGGCGGGCTGTTCGGTCTGTCCGCCGCCGCCCTGGCCGCCCCGGTCCTCACCGCCTGCGGCGGCGGGCCGGGCGCCGACCCCGACACCGTCACCTTCGGCTCCAACGGCGGCGACGCCACCCCGAAGAAGGCGTACGAGGCCGTCACCAAGGGATTCACCGCCGACTCCGGGCTGACCGTGAAGACCAACGCGGTCGACCACGACACCTTCCAGACCAACATCACCAGCTACCTCCAGGGCACCCCGGACGACGTCTTCACCTGGTTCGCGGGCTACCGCATGCAGTACTTCGCGAAGAAGGGCCTGGCCAGCCCGCTCGACGATGTGTGGGACACCATCGGGGCCGGCTTCAGCGACGCCGCCAAGCAGCTCTCGCGCGGCGAGGACGGCAAGTACTACTTCGTCCCGCTGTACAACTACCCCTGGGCGGTGTTCTACCGGAAGAGCGTCTTCGCCGAGCGCGGCTACCAGGTCCCCGCCAAATGGGACGAGTTCATCGCGCTGGCCAAGAAGATGAAGCAGGACGGCCTCGCCCCGGTCACCGCCGGCTACGGCGGCGGCGACAGCTGGTCCATCCTCGGCGCCTTCGACTATCTCGACCTGCGCGCCAACGGCTACGACTTCCACATGCAGCTGATGCGCGGTGAGGTCTCCTGGACCGACAAGCGGGCCGTGCGCATCTTCGACCTGTGGCGCGAGCTGGCCCCCTACTACCAGACCGGCGGCGGCGGCCGGTCCTGGCAGGACGCCGCCCAGTCGCTCATCGACCAGAAGTCCGGCATGGCCGTCATCGGCCTGTTCATCGGCCAGCAGATCACCGACGAGGCGATCCGCGACGACCTCGACTTCTTCCCCTTCCCCGAGATCGACAGCGCGCACGGCCTGACCGCCGTGGAGGCCCCCACCGACGGCTTCATGCTCAGCCGCGATCCCGAGAACGCCGACGGCGCCAAGAAGTTCCTGGAGTTCCTGGGCGGCGCCCGCGCCGAGGAGCTTTACATGGGCGTCGACCCCAGCAACCTCGCCGCCAACAGCCAGGCGAAGACCGCCTCGTACCACGCGCTCCAGACCAAGTCGGCCGAACTCATCGGCTCCGCCCAGCACATCAGCCAGTTCGCCGACCGGGACAGCGACCCCGGCTTCATCTCCACCGTCGTGCTGCCCGGCCTGGTCGAATGGCTCGGCCACCCCGACGACGGCACCGCCACCCTCAAGCAGATCGAGTCCCAGCGCTCGCGCTTCTTCACGTCCTGAACCGCAGAACGCCCGCACGTCCGAACGTCCTGGGCCCACCGGGACCGGAAAGGCTCCGCCGTGTCCTCCGCGACCTCCCCCGGGCGGCTGAGCCGGGGCGACCGTCTCTTCCTGGCGCTCGTCATCGGCCTGCCGCTGATCGCCCTGCTCGTCTTCGTCTGGCTGCCCGCCCTCGCCTCGGTCGCCCTGTCCTTCACCACCTGGGACGGCATCGACCTGGCCGACGTCACCTGGACGGGCATCGAGAACTACACCCAGATCTTCACCAACTACCCGCCGTTCTGGCCGGCCGTCCAGCACAATGTGATCTGGCTGCTGTTCACGGCGCTGCTGCCCACCCCGTTCGGCATGTTCCTCGCCTACCAGCTGGACAAGAAGATCCGGTTCACGAAGTTCTACCAGACCGCGATCTTCCTGCCGATGGTGCTGTCCCTCGCCGTCGTCGGGTTCATCTGGGAGATCATCTACAACCCCGACACCGGCCTGCTCAACAGCGTGCTCGGCGCCGTCGGGGCGAGCGGCACCATCGACTGGCTCGGTGACCCCGACCTCAATCTGTGGGCCGTCCTCGTCGCCTCCGGCTGGCGGCACACCGGCTACATCATGATCCTCTACCTGGCCGGTCTGAAGAGCGTCGACCCCGCCCTGCGCGAGGCCGCCGCCCTCGACGGCGCAAACGGCCGCCAGACCTTCTTCAAGGTCGTCTTCCCGGCCCTCAAACCCGTCAACGTCATCATCCTCGTCGTGACGGTCATGGAGTCACTGCGCGCCTTCGACATCGTGTACGTCCTCGGCGGCGGCACCGGCAGCAAACCCGGCATGGAACTGCTGTCCCTGCTCATCACCGACAACATCGTCGGCGAGGCCGGCCACATCGGCTACGGCTCCGCGCTCGCCGTGATCCTGCTGCTCGTCTCCCTCGCCGCGATCGGCACCTTCCTCGTCCAGACCTTCCGGAAGGAGGACCAGTGACCACGACCGTGCGCCGGCCCGCCTCCCGCCCCCGCTCCGGCGACCGGCAGACCCACAAGCCGGGCCCCTCCCGGCCCCCGCGCAACCTCGGCCGCCATCTGCTGCTCGGCTCCGTCGCCGCGCTGTGGCTGATCCCGCTGCTGTGGGCCGTCTACACCTCGCTCAGGCCCTACGAGGACACCGCGAGCAATGGCTACTTCTCCTGGCCGAGCGGGCTGAGCCTGGCGAACTTCACCGACGCCTGGACCCAGTCCGGCATGCCGCACTTCTTCTGGAACTCGGTCCTGATCGCCGTACCGGCCGTGCTCGGCACCCTGCTGTTCTCCGCCGCGGTCGCCTTCTTCGTCTCCCGCTTCGACTTCCGCTTCAACCTCGCCCTGCTGATGCTGTTCACCGCGGGCAATCTGCTGCCCGCCCAGGTGCTCATCACCCCGCTGTACCGGCTGTATCTGAACCTTCCGCTGCCCTGGTGGATGAGCGACTCACTGCTGTTCTACGACTCGCTCTGGGGCATCATCGTGATCCACATCGCCTACCAGTGCGGCTTTTGCACCTTCGTCCTCAGCAACTACATGAAGACGATCCCCAAGGAGATCACCGAGGCCGCCCAGGTCGACGGAGCCCCCGTGTGGCGCCAGTTCTTCCAGATCGTCCTGCCGCTGTGCCGCCCCGCCTTCGCCGCGCTGGCCACGCTGGAATCCATCTGGATCTACAACGACTTCTTCTGGCCGCTCATCCTCGTCGACACCGGCGACAAACGGCCCATCACCTCCGCGCTCGCCAATCTCCAAGGCGCGTACTTCACCAACCCCAATCTGGTCGCGGCCGGCGCACTGATGACCGCGATCCCCACGCTGCTGATCTACTTCGCGCTCCAGCGCCAGTTCATCAGCGGGCTCACCATCGGATCCAGCAAGGGCTGAGCCGCCCCGTATCCCTCGCCGCCCCGAACCCTGGAGGTACGACCCATGCGGTCATCCTCGTCCTTCGCCATACCCGGACGCCGTCTCAGAGCCGCACTCGTCCTGGCCCTCGCCGCCGGACTGACCACCGCCGTCCCCGCCGCACAGGCCGAGACGACGACCGCTCCCGCCGCCCCCATGGCGGTCACCGATGTCGCCGCCACGCCCTTCATGGGCTGGACCAGCTGGACCATGCAGTCGTCCAAGTACCCGGGCCTCAACCCCGACGGCGACTACAGCTATCTGACCGAGGCGAACGTCATCAAGCAGACCGACGCCATGGCCGCCAAGCTGAAGGACTACGGCTACGAATACATCAACATCGACGCCGGCTGGTGGATGGACTGGGACTGGACACCGCAGTTCGATGAATACGGCCGCCAGCAGGCCGACCCCGAGCGCTTCCCCAGTGGCATGGAGGCCGTCGCCGACCGCATCCACTCCAAGGGCCTGAAGGCCGGCATCTACCTCCCCGTCGGCCTCCAGACGGATGCGTACAACAACGGCGACACACCGATCTGGAACGCCCCCGGCTGCACCACCGGCGACATCGTCTACGACGATCTGCGCACCACCAACGGCTGGGACAGCTCGTACAAGATCGACTTCTCGGATCCGTGCGGGCAGAAGTACATCGACTCCCAGGCCCAGCTGTTCGCCGACTGGGGCTATGACTTCCTCAAGCTCGACGGGGTCGGACCCGGCTCCTTCAAGACCGGCGACAACTACGACAACGTCGCCGACGTGGCCGCCTGGCAGCAGGCCATCGAGACCGCGGGCCGCCCGATCCATCTCGAACTGTCCTGGTCGCTGGCCTACTCGAACGTCGAGGACTGGAAGCAGTACTCCAACGGCTGGCGCATCGACACCGATGTCGAGTGCTACTGCAACACCCTGGTCACCTGGGAGAACTCGGTCGACGACCGCTGGGACGACACCCCGGCCTGGACCGACCACGCGGGACCCGGCGGCTGGAACGACCTCGACTCCCTGAATGTCGGCAACGGCGAGATGGACGGCCTCACGAAGGCCGAACGGCAGAGCTACGCCACCCTGTGGGCCATCGCCAAGTCCCCCCTCTACACCGGCGACGACCTCACCAAGCTCGACTCCTACGGCCTGTCGCTGCTGACCAACCGCGAGGTCATCGCGATCAACCAGTCCAGCGCGCCACCCGCCGAGCCCGTCACCGCCGGTGACCCGCAGCAGGTGTGGGCCGCGAAGAACCCCGACGGCACCTACACCGTCGCCCTGTTCAACCTCTCCGACGCCCCCGCCCAGGTCACCGCCGACTGGGGCGCCCTCGGCCTCACCGGCAAGGCGTCGGTGCGCGACGTGTGGAACAAGGAGAACCTCGGCACCTACACCGACAAGATCACCCAGGCGCTGCCCGCCCACGGCTCCCGGCTGTTCACCATCACCCCGCGCACCACCACAGCCCTCGCCTACACCACCATCGAGGCCGAGGCGTCCGGCAACACCCTCGGCGGCAACGCCTCCCCGGCCGACTGCTCCGCCTGCTCCGGCGGCAAGAAGGTCGGCAACCTCTACGTCGGCGGCAAGCTCACCGTCAACAACGTGACCGTGGCCAAGGCAGGCACCTACCAGGTCAAGGTCACCTACGTCAGCGGCGACGCCCGCTCGGCCCTGGTCTCCGCGAACGGCGGCGGCGCCACCTCGCACAAGTTCCCCTCCACGGGCGACTGGGGGACCGTCAACACCGTCCATGTGCCGGTGAAGCTCAAGGCCGGGGCCAACACGATCACCTTCGACAGCGGCACCGGCTACGCGCCGGACATCGACCGGATCGACGTACCCAAGTAGCCCTCCCGGCGGTCCTGGTCCACGCCGGACGCCGACCGCGCCGACGTGCCCGAGCAACCCCCCGCAGTCCTGGTTTCCCTCCGTCCTTCTCCGGGGGCCCGGCGCCGTGCCGCGCCGGGCCCCCGCCCCCGACGTATCCGGAGCCGCACATCATGCACAGCACGCCGAACGAGCCGAGCACCAACGCGAGCGACCCGAGCCTCCCCCCGGGCGAGCCGGGCCCTCGCCCGAACGCGCCGAGCAGAAGAGCCGTTCTGTCGGCCGCCACCACCGGCGGGCTCACCGCCGCCCTCGCCACCCTCCCCGTCTTCACCGCCCGCGCCGCGCCCGCCCGCCCCGCCGAGGCCCCCGCCGCCACCGACGCCACCGGCTCCGCCCGCACCCAGCTGTGGTGGCAGGCCCCCGGCGACGAGGGCTCCCTCATCGAACAGGGACTGCCCGTCGGCAACGGCCGCATCGGCGCCCTCGCCGGCAACGACCCCGGCAAGGAACTGCTGCTGATCACCGACGCCACCATGTGGACCGGCGGTCTCAACGACACCCTCGACCAGGACGGCCAGTTCCCCTACGGCCGCGCCGACTTCGGCTCCTTCACCCTGCTCGCCCGGCTCACCGTCGACCTCCCCGACCACGACCTCGGCGGCGTCCACACCTACCGCCGCACCCTGGACCTCGCCCAGGGCCTGGCCGGCGCCTCCTACATCCGCTCCGGAGTCACCTACCGGCGCGAGCTGTTCGCCAGCCACCCCGACGACGTGATCGTCCTGCGCTTCACCCAGAGCGGCGGCGGACGCTACACCGGCAGCATCACCCTCACCGGCACCCACGGCGAGACCCCCACCGCCGCCGAGCACTTCGGCGGCAGCCTCGCCAACGGCCTGCGCTACGGCGCCGCGCTCAAGGCCCGCGGCACCGGCGGCAAGGTCACCGTCACCGGCACCCGCGTCGACTTCGCCGACTGCAAGGACCTGACCGTCGTCGTCAGCGCGGGTACCAATTACGCCCCGAACGCCGCCGCCGGGTTCCGCGACCCCGCCCTCGACCCCCAGCGCCTCGCCCGCACCAAGGCCGCCGACGCCATCTCGGAGTCGTACGACACCCTGCGCCGCACCCATGTCGCCGACCACCGCTCGCTGTTCGACCGGCTTGACCTCTCGCTCGGCACCTCCACCGCCGAACAGCGCGAGCTGGACACCTGGGAGCGGCTGCGTGCCCGCCACACCGATATCGTGCCCGACCCGGAACTGGAGGCGGCCTACTTCCACTTCGGCCGCTATCTGATGATCACCGGCTCCCGCGACAGCCTCCCGCTCAACCTCCAGGGCCTGTGGCTGGACGGCAACGACCCGGACTGGATGGGCGACTACCACACCGACATCAACATCCAGATGAACTACTGGATGGCCGACCGCACCGGACTCTCCCCCTGCTTCGACGCCTACACCGACTACTGTCTGGCCCAGCTCCCCTCCTGGACCGAGCTGACGAAACGACTCTTCAACGACCCCCGCAACCGCTACCGCAACTCCACCGGCAAGATCGCCGGCTGGACCGTCGCCATCTCCACCAACCCCTATGGCGGAGGCGGCTGGTGGTGGCACCCGGCGGGCAACGCCTGGCTCGTCAACAGCCTCTTCGAGCACTACGAGTACACCCAGTCCCGCACCTACCTCGCCAAGATCTACCCCCTGCTCAAGGGCGCCTGCGAGTTCTGGGAATCCCGGCTGCTCACCCACACCCTCCCCGGCACCACCAAGGAGGTGCTGATCGCCGACAGCGACTGGTCGCCCGAGCACGGCCCGCTGGACGCCAAGGGCATCACCTACGCCCAGGAACTGGTGTGGGCGCTCTTCGGCAACTTCGCCGCCGCCTGCGCCCTCCTCAAGAAGGACACGTCGTACGCCGCCACCATCGCCGGCCTGCGGGGGCGGCTGTATCTGCCGGAGGTCAGCCCCACCACGGGCTGGCTCCAGGAGTGGATGTCCCCCGACAACCTCGGTGAGACCACCCACCGCCATCTGTCCGGCCTCGGCGGCCTGTTCCCCGGCGACCGCATCCGCCCCGACGGCTCCACCCCCAAGGAGATCGTCGACGGCGCCACCGCCCAGCTCACCGCGCGCGGCATGAACAGCTTCGGCTGGGCCAACGCCTGGCGCAGCCTGTGCTGGGCCCGCCTCAAGAACGCCGACCTCGCGTACCAGCTCGTCATCAACAACCTCCGCCCGTCCAGCGACGGCAGCAACGGCACCGCCTTCAACCTCTTCGACATCTACGAGGTGGAATCGGGCCGCGGCATCTTCCAGATCGACGCCAACTTCGGCACCCCGGCCGCGATGACCGAGATGCTGTTGTACTCGCGGCCCGGGCATATCGAGGTGCTCCCCGCCCTGCCCGCCGCCTGGTCCGCCGCCGGGCATCTCAACGGCGTCGCCGCACGCGGTGGCTTCGTGGTCGACCTGGCCTGGCAGGACGGCAAGCCGACCACGGTGAAGATCCGCAGCGTCGGCGGACGCACGACGACCGTCGAGTTCGCGGGCACGACCCGTAACGTCAGCCTCGCGTCCGGGCAGTCCGTCACGCTGAAGGACCTCGCCCGATGAGACCACGGATCGTGTCCCTGGGCGGGGCGCTCATGCTGCTGCTCGCGCTGATCGTGCCGACCGGGCAGGCGATGGCCGCCGCGCCCACCGGGGCCGTCACCGCCGGCACGACCGCCGCCACGGCCGCGTCGGCGAGCCGCCACGACGTGGTCACCTGGGGTGCCAGCGCCCAGGATGTCGGCACCGGCGTCGCGGACCGTGCCTTCCGGCTCGTGGTCCGCACCAGCGTCGGCGGTGACAATCTGCGGATCCGGCTGTCCAACGCCTTCGGCGACCGGCCGGTGACCTTCGACAATGCCTACGCGGGCCGCCAGAAGACGGGCGCGGAACTGGTCCGGGGCAGCAACAAGCCGCTCACCTTCAACGGCTCCCGGTCGGTCACCATCCCCGCCGGCGGATCCGTGTACAGCGACCCGCTGCCCGGCAAGCTGCCCGCCCAGACCAATCTGGTCGTCAGCATCCACAGCCCCGACGCGGCCGGCCGGATGACCGGGCACGGCATGGCCATGCAGACCAACTACTACACCGAGGGCGACCACACCGCCGAGGAGTCCGCCGCGAACTGGGGCAGCCAGACCGGCTCCTGGTTCTACCTCGACGCCGTGACCGTCCGCACCAGTTCCTCGATCGGCGCGGTGGTCACCCTCGGCGACTCCATCACCGACGGCTGGCAGTCCTCGACCGACCTCAATCGCCGCTGGCCCGACTATCTCGCCCGCCGCCTGAGCACCTCCACCGTGACGACCGTCGAGGGCGTCGCCAACGAGGGCATCTCCGGCAACAAGGTGCTCGCCGACGGCGCCGGGGTCAGCGCCCTGAACCGGCTGGACCGCGATGTCCTGTCCCAGCCGGGCGTCCGGACGGTGTTCCTCTTCGAGGGCATCAACGACATCAAGGCCCA
The DNA here is from genome assembly GCF_042790455.1 of Streptomyces sp. NPDC056734. Taxonomy (NCBI): domain Bacteria; kingdom Bacillati; phylum Actinomycetota; class Actinomycetes; order Kitasatosporales; family Streptomycetaceae; genus Streptomyces; species Streptomyces sp. NPDC056734. Next base: position 44,196 of record NZ_JBHTZD010000013.1, on the reverse strand, counting down.
CAGCGGAGTCACCGCGGACGATCTGATCGCCGGGTACCGGGAGATCATCGACCGGGTGCGCGCGGAGGGTCTGTGCATCGTCGGCGCCACGGTCGGCCCGTACAAGGGCTGGTACGAGTGGGACGCGGCCGGAGAGGCCGTACGGCAGGAGGTGAACGCCTTCATCCGCGACAGCGGCGAGTTCGACGCCGTCGCCGACTTCGACCGGGCGCTGCGCAGCCCCTACGACCAGGAACGGATGCTGCCGTTCCTGGACAACGGCGACCATCTGCACCCCAACGACAAGGGGATGCAGGCGATGGCCGACGCGGTTGATCTGCGGAGCTTGGACTGCTCCTGAGGGGGGCGGCTGCCCGGCGCTGTCGGGTTGGCCTGGGCTGCTTCTGACGGGGGTGGACCCTGGGTGCTGTCGGTTTGGCCGGGGCTGTTTTTGACGGGGGTGGACCCCGGTCCTTGCCGCCTTGCCTGGACGGCTCCTGAGCGGGGCCGCCCCCGGGTGCTGTCGGTTTGGCTGGGGCTGTTTCTAAGTGGGGTGGCCCTGGCCCTTGCCGCCTTGCCTGGGCTGCTTCTGACCGGGGTGGTCCCGGTCCTTGCCGCCTCGCCTGGACGGCTCCTGAGCGGGGCGGCCCTCGGGCGCTGTCGGCTTGGCCAAGCCTGCTCCTGACCGGGCGGCCCCAACCCTTGCCGCCTCGCCTGGACGGCTCCTGACCGGGGCGGCCCCCGGGCGCTGTCGGCTTGGCCAGGGCTGCTCCTGACCGGGGTGGCCCCGGCCCTTCCCGCCTCGCCCGGACTGGTCCTGACCGGAGCCGCCCCCGGGCGCTGTCGGCCTGGCCCGGACCGCTTCTGACCGGAGCGGGACCCGGCGCCGACGCACCGCCGCCCTAGCCGGAGATGGTGCGGTTCGGTGTGATCAGCCCCCGCTGATACGCGACCGCCACCGCCTCCGTGCGGCTTGCCGCGCCCAGTTTGGCGAGGATGTTGGAGACATGCACGCTCGCCGTCTTGCCGGTGATGAACAGCTCCTCGCCGATCTGCCGGTTGCTGCGGCCGAGGGCGAGCAGCCGCAGCACCTCCCGCTCACGGGCCGTCAGCGGCGACGTACCAGAGGCATCGGACGCACCGGACGCACCGGATGTACCGGCGGTCGCGGCCGGCCCGGCCGACCCGCCGTGCAGGAGCCGTCCCCGGCGGATCAGCGTGTCCGCCTCGCCAAGCAGCACCGTCGCGTCGAGCGTCACCGCGGTCTCCCGCGCCGCCCGTGCCTGCTCCGCCGCCTCCTCGCGCCGCTCGGCGACCAGCAGCGCCTCCGCCAGCCGCAGCCGGCAGCGGGCCCGCTCGTAGACATCGCCGAAGCCGAAGGCCGCGACCGCCTTCTCCCACAGCGCCGGGTCCGGGCCGGTGGCCGTCCGTGCCAGGTCGGCCTCCGCGCGGGCCAGCCAGGCCATACCCTCCGGGCCCTGCGGGACGCCCACCTCGCCGTGCTCGGCCGTGAACCTGGCCAGCTCGACCAGCTCCGTCGCGATCCGCGTCCAGTGCGCGACCCCGGCCGTGTCCCCGCCGCGCCGCAGCACTACGGCCCGGTCGGAGACCGCCGACAGGGCCAGCGCGGCGAGCCGGACCGACGCGTCGGGCGGGGTGCCCGCCTCGTCCGTCAGCGCCTCGACCATGGACCGCGCCCGCGCCACCGCCTCCTCGGCGTCACCGCGCTGGGCCGCCGCCCCGATCAGCGCGCTCGCCGCCACCAGATGCGCCATCCAGTCGAACGGCCCCCGCAGCAGGGCGACCGCCGCCTCCTCCACCGCGTCGGTCTCACCGCGCGCGAGCCGCACATACAGCGCGGGCGCCATCGTGTAGGCACCCGCCGACGCCAGCAGCTCGCTGTCGACGCGCGCCGCGGCCAGACACGCGTCCCACCGCCCCAGCGTGTACAGCACCAGCAGCTGGAGATAGCGCATCTCCAGCGGGTACGGCGAGGACAGCATGCCCGCCCGGCGGGCCCGGTCCAGGCCCTCGGCCACCCACGGAAGACACCCTTCCAGCTCGCCGCTCTCGAAACTCCCGACCGCGAGATTGAACAGCGCCCGCATCTCCACCGGCGTGTTGCCCGCCGCGCGGGCCAGCTCACGGGCCTCCTTGAGCCGCTCCATGCCCTCCGGGGTACGCCGCCCGCCCTCGAACGCCACCAGGGAGATCAGCAGATCAGCGCGGGCGTCGGCGAGGCCCAGCCGCTCGGCGACCGGCAGCGCCCTGCGCCCGATCTCCAGCGCCGCCCGGCTGTCACCCACCATGCGGGCCGTCGACACATGCGTGGCCGCCGCCCACACCCACGTCGGTGACGGTGGGTCGGCCGGGATCAGCTCCAGCGCCTCACTGCTGTAGGCGAACGCGGACGCCATGTGGTCGACGCGCATCAGATTCCCGGCCAGGGTGTAGCGCACCCGCGCGGCCAGTTCCGAGTCCGCGTCCTGCCCGACCCCGGCGACCGCGCCGCGCGCCAGGGACACCGCCCGGTGCCCGTCCCCGGCGTGCGCGGCGGCTGCCGACGCGCGCAGCGTCAGCGCGATCCGGTCGACGCTCTCACCCGACGGCCGGGCGTCCGCGTCCACCGCCGACCACAGCTCCAGCACGGCCTCCAGATGCCGCAGCTCCTCGGCGGGCGCGCCCACCCGCCGGGCGTGATCGGCCGCCTCCAGCGACGCGGCGAACGCCTCGGCCAGGTCATGGCTCTCCCGGGAGTGATGGGCCCGCTCGGCGGCGCTCTCCGCCGTACGTCCCCGGGCCGCGAGCACCCGGGCGAACGCGCCGTGCAGCCGGGACCGCTCGCCCGGCAGCAGATCGGCGTAGACCGCCTCCCGCGCGAGGGCGTGCCGGAAGGCGTACGTGTCGTCGTCGCCCGGCAGCAGCAACTGCCGCCCGACCGCCTCCCGCAACGCCTCCTCCAGCACGTCGTCCGGCAGCCCGACCGCCGCGCGCAGCGTGTCGTGCGCCACCCGCCGCCCGGCCACCGACGCCGTGCGCAGCACCTGCTGCGCGATGTCGGACAGCTCCTCGAACCGGATGAGCAGGACGTCCGCCAGCCCGCTGGGCACGCCGCCGTCCCCGGAGCCGGTGGCCGCGAGCAACTCCTCCGCGTAGAAGGCGTTGCCCTCGGCGCGCTCCACGATCCGGCGCAGTGTGGTGTCCGGCAGCGGCCCCCCGCGCAGCCCCCGCAGCCCGCGCACCAGCGTGGCCACCTCGGCGTCGGGCATGGGCCGCAGCTCCAGCCGCTCCACCGACGGCAGCCGCACCAGCTCGGCGAGGAGCGGGCGCAGCGGGTGACGGCGGTGCAGATCGTCCGCGCGGTACGACGCCAGCACCGCGAGCCGGTGGGTGGGGGCGCCGCCCGCCGCCCGCTGGAGAACGCCCCGGCTCAGCAGGAACCTCAGCAGGTCCCGCGACGACTGATCGGCCCAGTGCAGATCCTCCAGGACGAGCAGCAGCGGCGCCCGCTCGGCCAGCTCCGCCAGCAGCGCGGCCATCCCCTCGAACAGCCGCAGCCGCCCCCCGCCCGACCGCTCCCGCGCGTCCGCCTGGTCGTCGGCCCCGCCGCCGAGCAGCCGCCCGGCGACGGGATGACCGGCCAGCACCGCGGCGAACCGCTCGTCACCGGCCAGCGCGCCCAGCATCTCCGTGAACGGCAGATACGGCAGCCCCACGTCCCCCAGATCCACGCAGTGCCCCATGAGCACGGTCATCCCGTCCCGCGCGGCCCGCCCGGCAACCTCCTCCAGCAGCCGGGTCTTGCCCACCCCGGCATCCCCGCCAACCAGCACGGCCCACGCCTGCCCACCCCGGGCCCGCCCGAGCACCCCGGACAGCCGGGACAGCTCGTCATCCCTCCCCACAAGGGGCGTGGCGACAGAAGAGGCGTACGACATGCCCCCCATCCTGCCACCGCCCCCTGACAACACCCCCGACTCCATCACCGCCAGGCCCACGCGACCACGCACCCCACCCCAACGAACGCCCCCCGATGACGCCGCCGACTCCGCCGCCCTCAGGGCCACGGGACGGCACGCCCCACCCCAACGAACGCCCACCGACAACGCCCCCGACCCCATCGCCCTCAGGGGCGCGGGGAACTGCGCGACCAGCCACAGACAACCCGCACCCGCCCCTCAACCGCACCCCCCCGAGCCATGGGCGCTCAAACCGCCGTCACTGATGCAACCCCCGAGCCCAGTCATCCGGCACCCGCCCCGCCGGCCCAGGCGTCGGCTGCCCCACCGGATGACTCACCGGCGGAGCCAACTCCGGCCCCGAGTCGAACAGCTCGGACGTCGCGTAGTTCCAGAACCACCCCTCACCCGGCTCGAAGCTCCGCACCAGCGGATGCCCCGTCGCCTCGAAATGCGCGGTCGCGTGCTGCGCGGGCGACGAGTCACAGCACCCCACATGCCCGCACTGCGCACACCGCCGCAGATGGAACCACCACCCGCCGACCGCGTCACAGTCCACGCACCCGTCCCCGCTGGGCGCCACACTCGGGTCGACTCCGGTCACAGTCATACGGATTCCTCCGGTGTCTCGTCGTCCTCGCCGGTCAGCGGCAGCAGCACCCGGAACCGGGTGTCCCCCGGCACCGACTCGACCAGCAGACTCCCGTGGTGCTTGTTGACCACGATCCGCCAGGAGATGTCGAGCCCGAGCCCGGTGCCCTCACCGACCGGCTTGGTGGTGAAGAACGGATCGAAGATCCGGTCCTTGATCTCCGGCGCCACCCCCGGCCCGGTGTCCTGGAACTCCACCAGCAGCCGGTCCCCGTCCTTCGCCGTCCGCACGGTCAGCGTGCCGTCCCCGCCCGCGCTGCCGATCGCGCCGACGGCGTTGTCGATCAGGTTGGTCCACACCTGGTTCAGCTCCGCCGGATACGCGGGAATCTCCGGGAGCGTCCGGTCGTACTCCTTGACGACCTTGATCCGCTGCCCGATCTTGCCGCTGAGCATCACCAGGGTGCTGTCGAGGAGTTCGTGCACATCGGCCATCCGGTACGGGGCCCGGTCCAGCTGGGAGTACTGCTTGGCCGCGTCGACCAGATGGGAGATGCGGTTGGTGGAGTCCTCGATCTCGCACATCAGCAGCTCGGTCTCGACCGTGTAGTTGAGCCAGCCGATCGCGCCGGAGAGGATCTCCGGTTCCACGGCCGCCTGCACCTGGTCCAGCCAGTCCGTGTCGAGCCCGGCCTGGACGAAGGTGGGGGCGAGCCGCCAGCCGTCCTCGATGCCGTGGGCGTCGAGCCAGTCGGACAGCTCGTCCTCGCGGTCGGCCGCCTCCAGCGGGCTCAGCGTCGGCGCCTTCGCGACCCGCTCGGCCGTGCGCTCCTGGATCTCGATGAGCCCGGTCAGCGCCTCGCGCGTGTACGGCCCGGCGGAGATCACGGCGAGCTTGTGCCGCATCTTCGCGACCCGCTCCCGCAGCGTGGAGGTGGCCCGCACGGCCGCCGCGGCGGGGTTGTTCAGCTCATGGGTGAGGCCCGCGGACAGGGAGCCCAGCGCCAGCAGCCGCTCCCGCTGCCCGATCACCCGCTGGCTGTTCTTCGACCCGAAGAACAGCCCCTCCAGCAGATGGACGGCCATCGGGAACCACTCGTGCATGACACTCGCGAACGTCTCCGCGGGCAGCACGAAGAACCGGGTCGGCTCGGTCACCCGCATCGCGTTGTTGTAGACCTGCGCCACCCGGTCCTCGCCGATGTACGCCTGCATGGCACCCGCGTACACCCCGCGCTGCGAGGTGCGGATGACCTCCACGTCGTCGGCGCCGACCTTGCGCGACAGCACGACCGTGCCCTCGAGCATCACGTAGAAGCAGGTCGCCGGGTCGCCCTCGGCGTACACATGGCCCGGCTCGAACCGCTCCACCCGCCCCTCGCCGCACAGCCGCCCGAGCTGCTCGGGGCTGAGCTTCTCGAACAGGAAGAGCGTGCTGATCTCCTGCGGACTGCACGGCTGCGGAACTCCGCTCATGACCGCTCCTGACCGTCCTGATCGTGCTGATCGTGCTGATCGCCTGGGCCGTCCTGATGGTGGCTGCTCATGACTGCCTGGTGGTCGCCGCTCATGACTGCTCCAGATACCGGTGGACGAGCATCACGGCCATGGCGCCCTCACCGACCGCCGACGCGACCCGCTTCGCGGACTCCGCCCGCGCGTCGCCCGCCACGAACACACCCGGGATGTTGGTCTCCAGGTGGTACGGCGGCCGGTCCAGCTCCCAGTCCGCCGGGGGCCGCCCGTCGGGGGTCAGATCGGGCCCGGCGAGGATGAAGCCGCGCTCGTCGCGCAGTACCGACCCGGCCAGCCAGTCCGTCAGCGGCGCCGCGCCGATGAACACGAACAGCCACTTCGCGTCGACGAGTTCACTGCCCCCGGTCGCCACATCGCGCAGCGTGAGCTGCTCCAGCTCCGCGCCGCCGTGCGCCGAGTCCACCACCGTGTTGCAGCGCACGGAGATGTTCGGCGCCTCGTTGACCTGCTGGATCAGATAGTGCGACATCGACGCGGTCAGATCCGGGCCGCGCACCAGCAGCGTCACGGACTTCGCCCCGCGCGCGAGATACATCGCCGCCTGCCCCGCCGAATTGGCGCCGCCCACGATGTACACATCATGCCCCTGGCAGGCCGCGGCCTCGGTCAGCGCCGACCCGTAGAACACCCCGCAGCCGGTCAGATCGGGCAGGCCGGGCGCCCGCAGCTGGCGGTACGACACGCCGGTCGCCAGGATCACGCTGTGCGCGGCGATCTGCGTACCGTCGGCGAACCGCACGGTACGCGCCGCCCCGTTGACCTCCAGGCCGGTCACCTCCCGCGCGGTGAGGATCTCGGCGCCGAACTTCGCCGCCTGCCGCCGCGCCCGGTCGGTGAGCTGCGCCCCCGACACGCCGTCGGGGAAGCCCAGGTAGTTCTCGATGCGGGACGACTGCCCGGCCTGGCCACCGGTCGCCTCCCGCTCCACCAGCACCGTGCGCAGCCCCTCCGACGCCCCGTAGACGGCCGCGCCCAGCCCGGCCGGGCCGCCGCCGATCACCACCAGGTCGTAGAAGTCGGCCGCCGGGGTGGTGGCGAGGCCCACCTTCGCGGCCAGCTCCGGCGCGTCCGGCTCGATCATCGTCTCCCCGTCGGGCGTGATGACCAGCGGCAGCCGCCGCCCGTCCGCGCCTGCGGCGGCCAGCAGCCGCTGCCCCTCCGGCTCGTCCGCCGAGTACCAGCGGTACGGCACCTGGTTGCGGGCCAGGAACTCGCGCGCGTCCGAGGAACGGGCCGAGAAGCGGTGCCCGACGACCTTGGTGCTGGGCACGGGCCTGTAGTCGCTGGAGCGCCACGCCGTGAGCAGATCGTCCAGGACCGGGTAGAGCTTCTCCTCCGGCGGGTCCCAGGGCTTGAGGAGATAGTGGTCCAGGTCGACGACGTTGATCGCGTCGATGGCGGCGCTGGTGTCCGCGTACGCCGTCAGCAGCACGCGCCGTGCGCCCGGGTACACGTCCAGGGCCTGTTCCAGGAACTCGATGCCGTTCATCTGCGGCATCCGGTAGTCGGCGAGGATCACGGCCACCAGGTCGCCGCGGAGCTTCAGCTCCCGCAGCGCGCCCAGCGCCGACTCGCCGGACTCCGCGCGGACGATCCGGTACGACTCGCCGTAGCGCCGCCGGAGGTCGCGGGCGACGGCGCGCGAGACCCCCGGATCGTCGTCGACGGTCATGATGACGGTCCGCGCCGTATCGGCGGCCTGTGCCATACCTCTCCCACCCCGAGCGGATCACGATCCCCGCGCGGCGAACCTGTCCGACCGCGCCGGTTCCCGCCCATCGTATGTTCGATCGCCCCGCTTCGCGCGGGTACGCCCGGCTGTCGATTCAGGGCGTACGCGGGGTCTGCTTCCGGCGCCCGCGCTCCCCGTGTCGGGTGCGACGGCCGTCGTGGGGAAGACTGGGGGCCACGTTCGTGATCTCGACAGAAGGAGGCAGCCGGATGACGCGCCCGGTCACGGCAGGGGTGGACGGATCGGACGAGAGCCTGGCGGCGCTCGCCTGGGCCGCGCGGGAGGCCGTCCGGCGCGATCTCGCGCTGCGGGTCGTGCACGCCTGGCGGCACGAGGAGCACGCGGTGATCGCCGGGGACCGCGACGAGCAGGCACGCTGGGCGCGCGAGGCCGTGGAGGAGGCGGTGCGCGGCGTCACCGGGCGGCATACCGGACTGAAGGTGTCCGTCGAAGTCACCGAGGGCGTTCCTGCGGACACGCTGGTCGCCGCCGCGCGGGACGCCGAGCTGCTGGTGCTGGGCTCGCGGGGCCACGGTCAGGTGGTGGGCTTCCTGATCGGGTCCGTCGGCCAGCAGGTGATCGCCGAGGCCACCCGGCCCGTGGTCCTCGTCCGGGCCGGTGACCGGCCGACGGCGGAAGTCGCCGGGCACGAGATCGTGGTCGGCCAGGAGGGCACCCCCGAGGACAGCGCCGCCGTCCTGGAGTTCGCCTTCACCACGGCCGCGGCCCGCGGCGCGAGCGTCCGCGCGGTACGCGCCTGGACCCTGCCGCCCGTCTATTCCTACAACCCCGCCTCCCTGAAGCTCCTGGACGAAGCGGGCGGCCCCGAGCCGTACGAGCGGCAGGCCCTCGCCGAGGCACTGCGGCCCTGGCGCGAGCGCTTCCCCGGCGTGCACGTCATCGAGCACGTGGAGATGGGCAGCGCGGGTCAGGTCCTGCTGTCGCTGGCCCGCGGCACCCAGCTCCTGGTCGTCGGCCGCCGCGCCCGCCGTACCGCCGTCGGCGCCCGCATCGGCTCGGTCGCCCACGGCGTGCTGCACCACGCGGAGTGCCCGGTGGCGGTGGTACCGACGGTGTGAGCCGCGGCCTGCCGCCCGGCGCGGCGGTGTGATCCGGTGCCGGGCGCCCGCCACTCGCCGCTGCCCGACGGCCGCCTTCCGCTGCCTGCCGCCCACCGTTGCCCGACGGCTACCGTCCGCCGCTCGCCGTCCGCCGTCCGCCGTCCGCCGTCCGCCGTCCGCCGTCCGCCGTCCGCCGCTCGCCGTCCGCCGCTCGCCCCCGCCCGACGGATACCTTCCGCCGCCTGCCGCCTGCCGCCTGCCGCCTGCCGCCACCGCCGCCCATACCGCCGAGCGGCACCTACGACCCGGCGCCTCAGTGCGCTGAAGTCAGCCGAACCCCCGCCCCCAGAGGCCCCGTCCCGGGGCGGCGCCCCGACTCCCCCCCGCCTCACTCCACGTCGCAAGGCAACCCCGGCAGCTCCCGGGCCCTCGGCAGAATGTGATCTATGTAGTCCTTGACGGCCGTCTCGATGCCGATGTCGTGCTGGGCGCGTTCGGACATGTACCAGCGATGCTCCAGCAGCTGGTGGTAGATCTCCGCCGCGTCCATCGTGCCCCGCAGATCCAGCGGCACCGCGCGGACGGTAGGGCGGAAGACCTCGCGGACCCAGCGGTGGGCCAGCACCTCGGGGCGGGCGGCGAGCGGGTCGCCCGGTTCGCCGGAACCATGGTCATCCTGGGTGGCCATCCAGCTCTCCAGGTCGTTCAGCAGCCGCCGGGCCTGGTTCTCCTCGGTGTCCAGGCCGGTCAGCCGGAGCAGCTGGCGCTGGTGGTGGCCCGCGTCGACGACCTTCGGCACGAAGGTGACCGTGTCGCCGCCCGGGGAGTGCTCGATCTGCATCTCGGCGACATCGAAGCCGAGGTCGTTGAGGCGGCGGATCCGGCGCTCCATGTGATGGTGCTTGCCCGCGGGGTAGACCGAGACCCGGGTCAGCTCCTGCCACAGGCCCCGGTAGCGGGCGCAGATCTCCATGCCGAACTCGATCGGGTCGACGGACGGGTGCAGCGCCCCCGACGCCTCCAGATCGAGCAGCTCGCCGCTGATGTTGACGCGCGCGAGATCGAGGTCGTACTCCCGCTGCCCGCTGCTCAGGCCCGGATGCAGCTCACCGGTCTCCGCGTCCACGAGATACGCGGCGTACGCGCCCGCGTCCCGCCGGAACAGGGTGTTCGACAGCGAGCAGTCACCCCACGCGAAACCGGCCAGATGCAGCCGCACCAGAAGCACCGCCAGGGCGTCCATCAGCCGGTGCATGGTCGCCGGGCGCATGGTCGTCTCGAACATCGACCGGTACGGCAGCGAGCCCCCGAGATGCCGGGTCACCAGCACCGGCTCCAGCGGCTCCCCGGCGCCGTCGGTGCGCCCGGTGACCACGGCGAGGGCGTCCACCGCCGGGATGCCGAGCCGGTCCAGGTCGCGCAGCAGCCCGTATTCGCGCAGCGCGGGCCGCTCGGCGAGTTCCTTGACGGCGATCACCTCGTCCCCGGCACGCGCGTAGCGCACGACGTGCCGGGAGATACCGCGCGGGAGCGGCACGAGGTGTTCCTCGGGCCACTCCTCCAGCGGCACCTGCCAGGGGAGCGCGAGCAGGAGCGCGGGGTGCTCCGGGTTGGTGGCACTGATCTGCAAAGCCATGGCCCGACCTTAAAGCGCCCTCTCGCGCGCGTGCCCGGCCGTTTCGGCGACTGGACCCCGATGTGCCTCACCATGTCCGGGCAGCACCAGATCGCCGTCCAGTGCCGTGAAATGGTCAAGGGAGGCGAGGGCCGCCGCCCGCTCGTGGTGGAACATGTCGGGCAGCAGTTGCGGGCCGTGCACCCGGGACGTCGGATGGCCGGTCACCAGGGCGTCACCGGAGATCACCGCGCCACGGGCGGGGAGATGGAACGCGCAGTGCCCCAGCGTGTGCCCCGGCGTCGGCACGGGCACGGGCCGGCCCGGCAGATCCAGCGGCCCGCCGAGCGCGAGCGCCTGTGGCTCGGCGACCGGGATGTGCGCCTTGCCGCCGCAGCGCAGCGCGTGCAGCGACCACGGCAGCACCCCGGGCCGCCACACATTGCGCAGCACGTCCCGCACATCCACCTGGTGCAGGAACTCCCGCCGCGCGTGCGGCACTTCCGCCGCGTGGCACAGGATCGGCGTGCCGTACCGGGCGCGCAGATACTCGGCCGAACCGAGATGGTCGTTGTGCGCGTGTGTGATCAGTACGGCCGTGACCGCCTCCGGCGCGCCGCCCACCTGCGCGAGGGAGTCGAGCAATGTCTCCCGGTCGCCGGGATAGCCGGTGTCGACGAGCGTGAGCGCGTCCCCCTCGGTGAGGATCACCCAGTTCGTCTGCGCGCCGTGCACCAGATAGGTGCCGTCCGCGACCTGCCGTACATCCGCCCGCATGACCGTCCCGAGGCTCGCGTCCCCGCCCGGCCGGGACCGGGAAACCCGGCCGGAAGACCGGGACCAGGACAGGGAGATCCGGCCGGAACGAGGAATTCCGGCCCGGACCAGGAAAGCAGATCACCCGGCGGGCGTTGGTGGAGGCCCGCTGCGCATCCCCAGCAGGAACCGGGTCACCCGCGCCCGCCGGATCCCCACCTCGTACACCGCGAAGATCACCACCAGCGACCCGGCCACGATCGCCGTGTACTTCACCACCATCGGCGCGGGCCAGCCGACCACACCATAGGCGACGGCGACCACGATCGGCTGGTGCAGCACATACACCGGCAGCGCGGCCGCGGCCAGATACGCCCGCGCCCGAGCCCGGCCCGGCGACGACGGCACCTCCGCCCGCTCCGGCCGGTCCAGCAGCCCCAGGATCGCCACCACCCAGCACCACCCCGCCGCCCCGAACAGCGCCCGCGTCAGCACGGCGAACGCCGCCCGGTCGGTGAGCGGGTCGTCCAGTGTCATGAACCCCGGGGCCGTCGCCGCGAACAGCAGCAGCCCCAGTACGCCGACCGGCCGGGCCAGCCGCCGGGTCGCCGCACGGATCCGCAGGTCGTCGGCGAGCGCGTACCCGTACAGGAAGAACACCAGATAGGCCCACCGGTTCCAGCCCCCGAAGCCCCCCTCCATGTACAGCGCGTCGAGCGCGGCCAGCGGCAGCGCGGGCAGGAGCAGCAGCGCCGGGCGCCGGTCCACGGCGGCGGCCAGCGGCTCGGCCCCACCGGCCAGCCGCCCGGCGACGGGCGCGAGCAGCAGGCTGAACGTCAGCAGCAGCACGACGAACCAGAGATGCCCCGTCTCGAAATGCTCACCGTCCAGCACGAACGGGAAGTCCGCCGGATCGAGCCGTACGGTCAGAAAACGCGGCCAGAAGGCGAGATACGACTCGTGGTAGCCGGGGTCGGCCGCGCGCAGCCGCAGCCACTGGGGGAGCGGGGTCAGGACGAGCGTGGTGGCCACCAGCGGCACACCGAGCCTCAGCAGGCGCTCGCGGGCGAAGCCGCCCGGTCCGCGCCGCCGCAGCGAGTGCCGGGTGCCGAGCCCGGCCACCAGGAACAGGATGGGCATCGCCCACACCACGCCGAGTCCGGAGAGCACGGTGACGACCTCGGCGGTGTTCGCATTCTTGACGTAGAAGTCGTTGTCCGGGGCGAAGACCAGGGCGGAGTGGAAGAAGACCAGGCCGATGACGACCAGGACGCGCAGGGTGTCGAGTTCCGTGCGCCGGGGCGCAGCCCGTTCGCCCTCGGACCCCTCGCCCTGCGCCGCCGCCATGGACTCCTCCGCCCGGTAGACGCGCATGTGCGGCCAGTGTCGGGGAGGCCGGGGGAGGAGGACACCCCTCCGACACCCTCCGACATCCTTCCGGCAGCCACCACCGCTGCGCCTCTCCCCCTGTCCCCCGCCGCGCCTCACCGCACGCCGTGCGGGCGGAACTGCACACTGATGCGCGCTCCCGTCGCCCGCGCGGTCTTCGGTACGCAGTGCTCCCAGGTCCGCTGGCACGAACCGCCCATCACGATCAGATCGCCGTGGCCCAGGGGCCGCCGCACCGAGTCGCCGCCGCCGTGCACCGGGCGCAGCAGCAGATCGCGCGGGGCGCCCACGGAAAGGATCGCCACCATGGTGTCCTCCCGGGCCCCGCGCCCGATCCGGTCGCCGTGCCAGGCCACACTGTCCCGGCCGTCGCGGTAGAAGCACAGCCCGGCGGTGGTGAACGGCTCGCCCAGCTCGTCGGCGTAGTGCGCGGACAGCGCCTCCCGCGCCTCCTCCAGCACCGGATGCGGCAGCGTCTCGCCCCGCCGGTAGAACGCGAGCAGCCGTGGTACGTCCACCACCTGGTCGTACATCGTCCGCCGCTCGGCCCGCCACGGGACGGCCGACTCCAACTGGCCGAACAGCGTGTCGGCGCCGGTCAGCCAGCCCGGCAGTACGTCGATCCAGGCGCCGGAGCCGAGCACGGTCCGGCGGATCCCGTCGAGTGTGCCCAGCCGCACCCGGTCGGTCTGGTCGAAGAGGGAGCCCTGGAGGTGCGCGGTCATGACCTCAGCGTACTCCTTAATCGAATGTATGTTCCATTGGATGTTCGGGGCCGTCCAGGCCCCGTTCGGAACCGCGGGTGCCGTCCGGACCCTTTGGATACATTCCTGTATCGGATACATTCACGTATCCAAGTGGGCCCCACGGGCGTGGAGGCAGGTGGAGGCGCAGAGGGAGTGGCCGGCGGACATGGTGGCTGACGAGTTGGCGGACGACGCGGCACCCCGGCAGCGGGTGACCAGGCGCCGGGTGCGGACCCGGGCGAACCTGCTCGACGCCGCGTTCGCCGTGTTCGCCGCGAAGGGGTTCGGGCGGGTCTCCATCGAGGAGGTGTGCGAGGCCGCCGGATACAGCCGGGGCGCCTTCTACTCCAACTTCGCCAGCCTCGACGAACTGTTCTTCGCCCTCTACCGGGACCGGGCCGAGCTGATCGCCGAGCAGGTCGCCGGGGCGCTCGCCCAGGACGGGCCCGGACTCGACGTACCGGCCGCCGTCGACCGGGTCACCGACGTACTGCTGCTCGACCGGGACTGGCTCCTGGTCAAGACGGACTTCCTGGTGCACGCCGCCCGGGACCCGGCCGTCGCCGCGACCCTGCTCGAACACCGGGCCCGGCTGCGCGCCGCCATCGCCGAACGGCTGCGCCGCGCCCGGGGCCACACCACCCTGCCCGCAGTCCTCGGCGACACCGAGGGCGCCGCCCGCGCGGTCGTCGCCGCCTACGACGGGGTCACCGTGCAGCTCCTGCTGGACCACGACGTGGACGGCGCGCGGGCCTGGCTGAAGCAACTCCTCACGGCACTGCTGGCGAAAGGCGGCGACGCACCCGCACGATCCGAATGACCCGTACGAGACACGAGACACGAGACACGGGAAGGGAAACGCCGTCATGGATGCGGACGTCATCGTCGTCGGAGCCGGACTCGCGGGCCTGGTCGCCGCGCATGAACTCACCAGCCGGGGCCGCCGGGTCGCCCTGGTCGACCAGGAGAACGCGGCCAACCTGGGCGGCCAGGCGTTCTGGTCCTTCGGCGGCCTGTTCCTGGTCGACTCGCCCGAACAGCGCCGGCTGAAGATCAAGGACTCCTTCGACCTGGCCTGGAACGACTGGCAGGGCAGCGCCCGGTTCGACCGGGTGGAGGACGACGACTCCTGGGCCGTGCGCTGGGCCCGCGCGTACGTGGAGTTCGCGGCCGGGGAGAAGCGGTCCTGGCTGGACGGGCACGGCATCAAGCTGCTGCCCACCGTCGGCTGGGCCGAACGCGGCGATCTGCGCGCCGACGGCCACGGCAACTCCGTACCCCGCTTCCACATCGCCTGGGGCACCGGCACGGGCGTGGTCGAACCGTTCGTGGAGTACGCCCGCCAGGCCGCCCGCGACGGGCTGCTCACCTTCCACCACCGCCACCGCGTCGACGCCCTGGTCATCGAGGACGGCGCCGCGCGCGGGGTGCGCGGCACGCTCCTCGCCGAGGACGACTCCCCGCGCGGCGTCTCCTCCAGCCGCGAGGCGACCGGCGAGTTCGCCCTCACCGCCCAGGCCGTGATCGTCACCTCCGGCGGCATCGGCGCCGACCACGACATCGTCCGCCGCCATTGGCCCGAGCGGCTCGGCACCCCGCCCGCCCGGATGATCACCGGCGTCCCCGCCTACGTCGACGGCCGGATGCTCGACATCAGCGCCGAGGCCGGGGTCCGCCTGGTCAACCGCGACCGCATGTGGCACTACACCGAGGGCGTCCAGAACTGGGACCCGGTCTGGCCAGGCCACGGCATCCGCATCCTGCCCGGCCCGTCCTCGATGTGGTTCGACGCCCTCGGCCGCCGTCTGCCCGACCCCTGCCTGCCCGGCTACGACACCCTCGGCACCCTGCGTCATCTGCGCACCACCGAGGACATCGCGGCGTACGACCACTCCTGGTTCGTCCTCACCCGGAAGATCATCGAGAAGGAGTTCGCGCTGTCGGGCTCCGAGCAGAACCCCGACATCACCGCCAAGGACCGCAAGGCGGTACTGCGCGACCGGCTGCTCGGCAAGGGGGCGCCCGGCCCGGTGCGGGCGTTCCTGCGCAGCGGCGCCGACTTCGTCACCGCGCCCACCCTGGAACAGCTCGTGGAACGGATGAACGCCCTCACCGACAAGCCACTCCTCGACGCGGCCGTGCTGCGCCGCCAGATCGAGTCCCGTGACCTCCAGCTGGCCAACCCCTACAGCAAGGACGCCCAGGTCCAGGGCATTCGCAACGCCCGCCGCTACATCGGCGACCGCCTCGGCCGGGTCGCCACCCCGCACCGCCTGCTGGACCCCGAGGCGGGCCCGCTGGTCGGCGTCAAGCTGCACGTCCTCACCCGCAAGACCCTCGGCGGCATCCAGACCGACCTGGACTCCCGCGCCCTCGGTACCGACGGGAAGCCCGTCGAAGGGCTGTACGCGGCCGGTGAGGTGGCCGGGTTCGGCGGCGGCGGAGTGCACGGATACAACGCCCTGGAGGGCACGTTCCTGGGCGGCTGCCTGTTCTCGGGCCGCGCGGCGGGCCGATCGGCGGCGGGCCAGACGGGCTGACAGCGGGTTGACAGCTGGCTGAGGCGGCGTGCTGCTCCGGCTCAATCCGTCAGGAGCCGGAGCAGCACGGCCGCATGGCTGTGCTCCGGCTCCTTCGCCGCCGTCAGCAGCGTCACCGGGCCCGCCGCCACCGACGCGCGCAGCTCGTCCAGCAGTCCGGCCGCATCGGGCGCGGCCAGTTCGGCCTCGTACCGCCGGGCGAACTCCTCGTACGAGCCCTGTCCGGCGTGGAACCAGCGGCGCAGTTCGTCCGAGGGCGTGAGCCCCTTGGGCCAGTTGTCGAGGTGCGCCGCGTCCTTGGACACCCCGCGCGGCCACAGCCGGTCGACCAGCACGCGCAGGCCGTCGCCGGGTTCGGGGGCTTCGTAGACACGGCGGACGCGGACGCTCACGGGGGACCCTTCCAGGGGATGGGGGAGGCGTGCCCGGAGCGTACATCGGAAAGACTGTATCGGGTGGTTTATGGCGATATAGGGGACTGCTCGGATCACGTCATGACGCCGGATCAGACGCGCAGGGTTTCGGTCGCGGTGGTGACGACCGCCTCGGCGAGCGTCGCCAGCGCGGGGGAGTCCAGCTTCCACTGCTGCCAGTACAGCGGGACGTCCACCGTCCGCCCGGGAAGGAGCGTGACCAGCCGGCCGGTGGCCAGCAGGGGGTCCGCCTGGGCCTCCGGCACCAGTCCCCAGCCGAGCCCGGCGGCGACACACGCGGCGAACCCCTCCGACGTCGGTACGTAGTGGCGCAGCCCGCTCGCGCCGCCGCTGCCGTCGCCGTGCTCCTCATGGAGGCGGCGTACGAAAGCGTCCTGGACGTCGTCGCGGCGGTCGAAGGCGATGACCGGGGCCACGCTCAGCGCGTCCCGCAGCGGACGCCCGCGCAACTCCCGCTCGACGAAGCCCGGGGTGGCCACGGGCACGTACCGCATCCGCCCCAGCGGCCGTACCGAACAGCCCGGCACCGGGTCCGGCGACGACGTGACCGCCGCCATCACCAGGCCCTCCCGCAGCAGGGTCGCGGTGTGGTCCTCGCCCTCGCGGTACAGCTCGAAGCCGAGGGCCGCGCCGCGCGGCAGCCGGGTCAGGGCGCCGAGGAACCAGGTGGCCAGCGAGTCCGCGTTCACGGCGACCGACACGCGGGCCGGTTCCCCGTCCCGGGTCAGGCCCAGCTCGGCGAACGCGTCCCGCTCCAGCCGGGCCAGCTGCCGGGCGAGCCGGACCAGTACCTCACCGGACTCGGTGGGCCGCACCGGCTTCGTCCGCATCAGCAGCACCCGGCCCGTGCGCTGCTCCAGCGCCTTCACCCGCTGACTGACCGCCGACGGTGTCACATTCAGCGCTGCCGCAGCCGCGTCGAACGTGCCCTCGTCCACCACCGCGAGCAGTGTGCGGACCTGGTCGAGGGGGAGATCGGGCAGACCGGTCCCGCTGAATTCGTCGTCAGTCAAGAGCACTCACCTTCACGAGCGCTAAGGATACGTAAGAATCTTTAGCTGTACACGGGGTGATCGCAGCTCTTAGCGTCCCAGACATGTCCACCGCACTGTCCACGACACTGTCTGCCGCACTCCCCCCAGCCCTGTCCGCCGCGACCGCCGGATTCGGCACCGGTCTCTCCCTGATCGTCGCGATCGGCGCCCAGAACGCCTTCGTCCTGCGCCAGGGCGTACGCCGGGACGCGGTCCTCGCGGTGGTCGCCATCTGCGCCCTGTCCGACGCCCTGCTGATCACGCTCGGCGTCGCCGGGGTCGGGGTGATCGTGGTGGCCTGGCCGCAGGCGCTGACGGTGGTCGCCTGGATCGGCGGCGCCTTCCTGCTCGGTTACGGCGCCCTCGCCGCCCGCCGGGTGATCCGCCCCGCCGGGAACGCCCTGAGCGGCGACGGCGCACACGCTGGTTCCCGCCGCCGGGCCGTCCTCACCTGCCTCGCCCTGACCTGGCTCAACCCGCATGTCTATCTCGACACGGTGTTCCTGCTCGGCTCGGTCGCCGCCGACCGGGGCGAGCTGCGCTGGACCTTCGGTATCGGCGCAGTCGTCGCGAGCCTGTGCTGGTTCGCGGCGCTCGGCTTCGGCGCCCGGCTGCTGGGCCGCTGGCTGGCGAAACCGGCCGCCTGGCGGATCCTGGACGGCTTCGTGGCCGCCACGATGATCACCCTCGGCGTCCTGCTGATCGCCGGAGCGTGAGGAGGACCACCGCCGGTCGAGACACCCCGCCCGTGCCGGGCCCGCCCTGCGATAGTGACCTGGTTCGAAAGATGTAACTAGCAACCAGGAAGCCCGTGGACACCAGCGAGAGCAGCACCGAGGAACCGGAGGCCGACCCGGCGTCCCGCAAGCGGCCGGAACGCACCCGGCGTCGCTGGGCGATGGACACCCGCCCGCTGCGCCGCCCCGCCTACCGCAGGCTGTGGGCGTCCACCATCGTCACGGCCGTGGGCAGCCAGCTGACCGCCGTGGCCGTGCCCAAGCAGGTCTACGACCTCACCGGTTCCTCGGCCTGGGTCGGTTACGCCAGCTTCGCCGGGCTGCTGCCCATGGTGGTGTTCGCGCTGTGGGGCGGCGCCATCGCCGACACCGTGGACCGCCGCACGCTCCTGCTGGTCACCAACGCGGGGATCGCGGTGACCTCCGTACTCTTCTGGATCCAGGCCCTCATCGGGCTCGACTCCGTCGCCGTGCTGATGGTGCTGCTCGCGCTCCAGCAGGCGTTCTTCGGGCTGAACGCGCCCGCCCGCAACGCCTCCATCGCCCGGCTGGTCCCCGAAGACGAACTGGCCGCCGCCAACGCCCTGGGCACGACGGTCATGCAGACCGGCTTGGTCGCCGGACCGCTCCTGGCCGGCGCGCTCATCCCGGTGATCGGGCTGGCGGAGCTGTATCTGATCGACGCGATGGCCCTGTGCGTGGCGGTGTGGGCGGTGGCGCGGCTCCCCGCCCTGCCGCCCCTCACGGCCGTCGCCAAACGCCGGGCGGGCATCCGGGAGATCGCCGAGGGCTTCCGCTACATCGCCCTGCACAAGGTGCTGTTGCTGTCCTTCCTCGCCGACATCATCGCCATGGTCCTCGGCATGCCCCGCGCCCTGTTCCCGCAACTCGCCGCCGAGACCTACGGCTCCTACGGCGAGGGTCTCGCCCTTGGCCTGCTGTTCGCGGCGATCCCGGTCGGGGCGGTGGCCGGCGGGCTGCTCTCCGGCACGTTCTCGCGGGTGCGGCAGCACGGCTGGATGGTGATCGGCGCGGTCGTGGTGTGGGGCCTGGCGATCGCCGGTTTCGGCTTGACCACGACCCTCTGGATCGCCGTCGCGTTCCTTGTCGTCGCCGGGGTCGCGGACATGGTGTCCATGGTGTTCCGGGGCGCGATCCTCCTCTCGGCGGCGACCGACGAGATGCGCGGCCGGATGCAGGGCGTCTTCACAGTGGTCGTAGCGGGCGGCCCCCGCCTGGCCGACGTCCTGCACGGCACCGCGGGCTCGGCCTTCGGCCCCCGGGCGGCCGTGACGGGCGGCGGTTTGCTGGTGGTGGCGGCGATGCTGGCGTTGGCGGCGGCGGTTCCGGCGCTTCGGCGGTACCGGATCTGAGGCCGGTCGTCCGGGGGCGTCGGCGAGGACGAAGAGGGGGTGCCGCTGGGTGACGGCCCCGACCAGCCGGACGGACAGGACATAGGTGCAGTCCGTGTCCGGAAAGGTGGCGTGGAGCGGGTGCCCGCCTCTGACGACCTCCCGTGCCTCGTGCTGTTCGTCCGGATCGGTGGCCCACACCCGCAGTTCCGAGGGACAGTCGGGCACCGGCACAGCGGCGGTACGCATCGCGGGCCGCACCCACGCCGAGCGCGCGGGGTCGGGGTCGAGCCGATCCGCGATCCACAGTGCCTCGCGGCGGAGCCAGCGCAGGGCGAGCCCCAGGTAGGGCGTCCGGAACGTGCCGAGCACGTACGGCACTGTCTCGCCCCGGCCGTGGACCGGCCCCTCGGCCCGCACCTCGGCCCAGTAGCACGAGGGCTCCGCCGGGACGGTCATCGGCCCGGGGCGCTCACAGCAACGCCCTCCGACTCCGCGCGTTCACCCGGGCGTTCTCGGCGCTGAGCCGTTCGGCGGGGCTCGCGGGGCGGACGCGCGCGGGGTCGGCGTCCCACTCGGTTCCACCGAGGATCGGCCGCAGCGACCAGTAGGGGCCGACGACGCCTCGGAACTCGCCAATGCGGTCGCGGCTGGTGTCCACCACAACCGTGCCGGGTTCTGGGATGTGCGCGGTCTCCGGGCGGTCTGCTGGGGTCTCATTTTCGGCCATCGCCGTACCTCTCCGTAGCGATTCCACTACTAGGAGCAGTCAGCGTGGCCTACAGTCGGGAACCGTTCAACGTGTCATGCGGGGCAGGAAAGTTGGTGCGAGGTTGGTCAATCGGAAGGAACTCAACCCTGAGAGCAGTCCGCAGGCGGCCTACGGGGCGGATCTGCGTAAATCCAGGGAAGGCAAGGGCTGGAAGCAAGAAGACCTGGCCGGCCGGATGGAATATTCCAGTACGCATATTTCAGCGGTTGAAACTGGTCGGAAGGTGCCAACTCTGCGCTTCTCGCGCAGTGCTGACGTTGCATTGGGCACCGGCGACCTGTTCGAGCGGAAATGGCGCGAGATCAAGCACGGCTCCCTGCTGGAGGGATTCCCCGAGTACCTGGGGTACGAATGCCGCGCAGTCGAGATCCGGCTGTACGACATCGGGATCATCCCTGGCCTCCTGCAAACACCGAAGTACACGCAGGTGCTTGCCGACAGTGCCATACGACGAGGCGCCATCACGCCCGAGCAGGCCGCCGAGCGGGTTTCATCCCTGGTGGAGCGGCAGGAAGCGCTGGTTCGGCCCCGTCCGCCCATGCTGTTCGTGGTGATGGATGAGAGTTGCATCCGTCGCCCGGTCGGCGGCTCGAAGGTCATGAACGAACAGCTTGACCGACTGGTTGAGCTGGCCGCACTCCCGAACACCGTGATTCAGGTGGCTCCCTATGACCTAGGGGAGCGACGCTCCATCAATCTGCCGGTCTACCTGCTGACGATGAGGGAACGGTCCGTGTTGTGCTACGTGGAGTCTCAGACCCGGGGGTACCTCGATCATGAAATCACTTCAGTGCTGCCTGTCCTGACGGCCTACCATCAACTACAGGCCGAAGCTCTCTCCCAGGCGGCATCCGTGGCCATGATCGAACAGCTTCGAAAGGGCACCCTGTGACGACGTTCGACTCTCCCCGTTGGTTCAAGTCCTCCTACAGCGACAATGGCGGCGTCTGCGTCGAGGTCGCCACCAACTTTGTCGTGGCGCGAGGCGTGGTCCCCGTCCGTGATTCCAAGAACCCGACGGGTCCGATACTGGACGTCCCCGTCGGCCCGTTCGCCTCCTTTGTGGCGGGTGTCAAGGCCGGGGATTTCAGGACGCTCTGACGACTCGGCGTGAGCGGCTTGCCTTCACCAGCTACGAAAGGGCGCCCCGTGATCGAGTCCCCGCAGTGGTTCAAGTCCTCCTACAGCAACAACGGCGGCGACTGTATCGAGGTCGCCACCAACCCGGTCGTCACGCACAGCGGGGTCGCTGTCCGTGACTCCAAGATCCAGGCTGGTCCGATCCTGGACTTCCCCGCAGATGCGTTCTCCTTGTTCGTGGCGAGCATCAAGGCCGCAGAGTTCGGCGCGATCTGATGAGTGGGCCCGAGCGGCCTGTGTCTACGAGTTGTGAAAGGGCACGCCGTGACCAAGTTCCCGCAGTGGTTCAAGTCCTCCTACAGCGACAATGGCGGTCTCTGCGTCGAGGTCGCCACCAACTTTGTCGTGGCGCGAGGCGTGGTCCCCGTCCGT
>NZ_JBHTZD010000013.1:8702-22353 GCF_042790455.1 Streptomyces sp. NPDC056734 | reverse complement strand
GTGATTCCAAGAACCCGACGGGTCCGATACTGGACGTCCCCGTCGGCCCGTTCGTCTCCTTCGTGGCAGGTGTCAAGGCCGGGGAGTTCGACGCGATCTGACGACCCGGCCCGAGCAGCCCCCCGGTACGCGAGCCCCACCATGCAAGCCACGGTGGGGCTCCGCCCTACCCGGACCGGTCGGCAGACCCTACGTCGCGAAGAAGATCGGCTTCAGGTGGGTGAAGAACGCGATCCCGTCGCCCGCCCCCTCGTACTCGCCCCGCCCGCTGTTCTTGCGGCCGCCGCCCGGTACCCGCAGGTCGCCCACCGAGGTCGGCAGGTTGATGCCCACCCGGCCCGCGTCCACGGCCTGGGCGAAGCGGCGGCCCCGGTTCCGGTCGCCGGTGAAGATCGCGGCGCACAGGCCGTACGGCGTGCCGTTGGCGAGGGTGATCGCCTCCTCCAGTGAGGAGACGCTCAGCAGCGCGACCACCGGGCCGAAGATCTCCTCCTGGACGATGGGGGAGTCGAGGGCGGGCCTGTCGATGACCGTCGGCGCGATGTAGTGGCCGGCGGGGAGGTCGGGGCCCTCGGCTGGGCCGCCCCCGATCAGGACCGTTCCGGAGACGGTTTCCGGGGTGAGATAGGAGAGCACCTTTTCGTACTGGACTCGGGAGGAGACCGGGCCCATGTCCGCGTCCGGGTCGAGTCCGTCGCCGACCCGGATCTCCCGGGTACGGGCGACGAACCGGTCCCGGAACTCCTCGAACACCGGCTCCTCGACCAGGATCCGGCTGGTGGCGATGCACCACTGCCCCGCCGCCGTGTAGGACGCGGCCACCGCCGCGTCCAGCGCCCGGTCCAGATCGGCGTCGGCCAGCACCACCAGCGGGTTCTTGCCGCCGGTCTCCACCTGGACCTTCACATCCCGCGCCCCGGCCAGCTCCGCGACCTGGAGCCCGACCCGGGTGGAGCCGGTGAAGGAGATCGCGTCCACCTCCGGGTGGTCCAGCAGTGGCTGACCGGCCTCCGGGCCCGTGCCGAAGACCAGGTTGTACACCCCGGCCGGAAGGCCCGCCTCCATCAGCGCCCGGCCCACCATCTCCCCCGTGACCGGGGTGAGTTCCGAGGGCTTGACCACCACCGCGTTGCCCGCCACCAGCGCGGGCACGCTCTTGCGCAGCACCGCGCTGAACGGGTAGTTCCAGGGGGTGATGAGCACCGCCACGCCCACCGGCGCCCGGGTCAGCTCCACACCGAGGTCGGCCTCCAGCGCCTTCTCGTGGCTCAGCAGATCCGGGGCGATCTTGAGCTGATAGGCGGTGGCGGCCAGCGCCCGCGCGATCTCGCCCTGGCAGTCGGCCAGTGTCTTGCCGGACTCCAGGACATCGGCGACCGCGAGCGTCTCCGCCCGGCTCTCCAGGATCTCCAGCGCCCGGCCGATCACCGCGATCCGGTCCTCGACGGGCGTCGCCGCCCAGCCCGCGGCCGCGCCCCGCGCTGCGGTCACCGCCTCGGCGGCGTCCTTGGCGTCCGAGGCCGGGCATACCGCGACGATCCGATCCGTACGCGCGGGATTCTCCCGCGTCAGGGTGCGCCCCGAACGCGCCGGCTGCCAGGTCCCGCCGACCAGATTGAGGACCTGCCGCGCGGACTCGGGGACCAGGGGCGCGGACGACGACTGAGGTGAAGCGGTCATGGGATGAAGCCCTCCCGTCTGCGGATGCAGAAGGTCAGTATGACGCTGCCAATGTGAAGGTACCCTTACTATTCACCAGCTTGAAGCCAGGCTCAAGAGGTGAGTTGTGATGGGAATGCTGGCCGGTGTGACGTGGACTTACCGTCACGCCTTGAGGTATCTATAGTAAGTAGCCTTTACTATTTATTCGGGGGAGGAGCCACATGCGACGCCAGCAGCAACGCCCCGCGCAGCACCGCCCGCCCCTCCAGCGTGGAGCGCACGACGTACGTGTCCATCCCCTCGCGCACCCCGGCCACCGCCGGATCGTCCCCCAGCCGCCGCACGGTCGCCTCCCGCAGCGCCGGGAGCAGACCGGGCAGGGTCATCACGTCACCGTCGAAGACGATCCGCTCCGGCGAGACGGCGTAGGTCAGCGCGGTGGTCAACTGCGCCAGGTACCACGCCTCCAGCTCCACCACCTCCTCCGCCACCGCACCGGGCCAGTCCTCCGCCACCGCACCGGGCCAGCCCTCCGCCCCCGTCCGCGCCACCAGCGCCCGCCTGCTCGCCAGCGACTCCAGACAGTCCGGGTGGTAGGGGCAGTGGCCGGGCAGGTCGTCCGACGGGTGCCGGGCGACCGGCAGATGCCCCAGCTCCGGATGGGCCCGCCCGTGCACCACCCGCTTCCCGGTCAGCACCCCCGCCCCGATGCCCCCGGTCACGATCACGAACACCAGATCGCCGCCCCCGCCCCCCGCCTCCCGCTCGGCCAGCGCGCCCGCGTTGACATCCGTGTCCAGCGCGATCGGCACTGGGAACTCCCGCCACACCGCGCCGACCAGATCGAACCCCGGCCACCCCGGCTTCAGCACCGACCCCACCCGGCCGTACGTGGCCGACTCCAGCCGCAGATCCAGCGGCCCGAAGCAGCCGATGCCGACCGCCGTCACCGGGCCGTACCGCTCCTGCTCCGCCCGCAGAAACCCGGTCACCCGGCCCAGCGTCTCGTCCGGTGTGGTGGTGTCAAACACCGCCTCGGCCCGTACATCCTCAGGCCCTGTGCCGATCGCACACCTGAAGTCCCTGCCCGATCCCGCGATTCCGGCGAACACCCTCGCTCCTCCCTGTCGTATGCCATGTGTGATGGTCCGGGTGCGCGGCGCCGGTCATGGGTCGCCGCCCTCCTTCGCCCGCCCGCCCCCGTCGGCCGATCCGTCCCCGTTCCTCAGTCCCTCCCAGTCCGGCCGGGGCAGCCGGAACACCTCGCCGAGCGGCGCGTACGCCGAGCCCGACAGCCGGGCCACCGGCGCCAGCAGTTCCGGGTCCACCCGTCCCGCCCGCCACACCTCCGGCGCCACATGCAGATGCAGCACCTCGCCGATCACCAGCACACTGCCGCCGACCGGCACCTCCCGCACCAGACGGCACTCCAGATGGGCCCTGGCCCGCGCCACCCGGGGCACGGCCACCCGTACCCCCGGTGTCTCCGCGAGCCCCGCCCACGCGAACTCGTCCTCGCCCGGCGGAAAGTCGGCCGCCGTGAGATTCATCGCGCCCACCAGATCGGCCGACACCACGTTCACCACGAACTCGCCGGTCGCCCGGATATTGGTGAGGGTGTCGCGCACCCCGGTCGAGCCGAAGACCACGTGCGGCGGATCGTGGGAGGCGATGGTGAAGTACGAGTGCGGCGCCACATTGCGCACCCCGCCGGGGCCCAGCGTCGACACCCAGGCGATCGGGCGGGGCACCACCAGCGAGGTCAGCAGGTGGTAGACGTCCCGCACCGGCCAGGCGTCCGCCGACAGTTCCAGCGGGCCGTCCAGACGCTCGGGCGGGGCAGCGCCGGTTCCCTCGGGCTCGGTCAAGATCGCTCCCTTTGTCAGCCGGTAGGATTGCGGCGCTCTTCGGCGCCCTGTCCGTCCGCGCCGGGCCGGGCCGACGCTTCGTCGGTCGCCGGTGGTCGCACCAGGTCGGGAGGGAGTCGGGGCCACGTTTGTCGAGCCGCGTAACTTCGTGAAAGCGGACCCCTCGATGGTCCGGGCCATCAACCGGCGGTCGGTCATCGACGCCATCCAGCACCACGGCGTGCTCTCGCGCTCCCAGGTGGCGCGGGTGGTGGGGCTGTCCAAGCCGACGGTCTCCGAGGTCTTCACCGATCTCCTGGCGGCCGGCCTGCTGCGCGAGGCCGGTGCCACCCACGGCAAGCAAGGCCCCAAGGCCCTGCTGTACGAGATCAACAGCGAGGCCGCCTGGGTCGTCGGCATCGACGTGGGCCGCCGCTGGATCCGCGCCGCGCTCGCCGACCTGTCGGGACGGATGATCGCCCGGCACGACGAACGGGTCCGGCTGCGCAGCAACCAGAGCCTGCTGGACCAGATCGGCGCCATGGCCCGCACCGTGATGGCCGAGCGCGCGGTCGGCTGGGACCAGGTCAGCCAGGTCACCGTCGGCAGCCCCGGAGTGGTCGATCCGGCACGCGGCCAGATGATGCTCGCCGCCAATCTGCCCGGCTGGGAGCGCCAGGGCATGGTCGAATCGATCCGAGCCCGCTTCGACGCCGCCGTCGCCATCGAGAACGACGTCAATCTGGCCGCGCTCGGCGAGCTGTGGAGCGGCTACGGCCGTCAGTACGACAACTTCGCCTACCTGTGGATCGGTTCCGGCGTCGGGCTCGGCCTGGTCATCGACGGCAAGCTGCACCGGGGCGCGCGCGGGCTGGCCGGGGAGATCGGCTACCTGCCGATCGGCCTGGAGGGCACCGGCGAGTCCGGGCCGCCGTGGCGCGGCTGGTTCAGCAGCGGGACCGTCGAGCAGGCGGTGGCCCGACTCGCCGCCGCGCGCGGACTCGACCGGTCGCCCACCATGCGCAGCGTCTTCGCCATGGCCCGCCGCGGGGACGCCCTCGCCCGCGAGGTGGTCGAGCTGGAAGCCCGGCTGCTGGCCCGCGCGGTCTCCACCGTCGCCGCCGTGGTCGACCCGGAGGTGGTGGTGCTGGGCGGTGGCATCGGCCACAACGGCGACCTGCTCACCCCGGCCATCGAAGCCACCCTGCGCTCCCTCACCCCGCTCTCCGTCCAGGTCGTCAACTCCATGCTCGGCACGGACGCGGTCCTGCACGGGGCCGTCGGCAGCGCGGTGTCCGACGCCTGGGGCCGCCTCCTGGGCACCCCCATGCCGGAACCCGGACCGCGCCGCCGCCCGATCCCCACGACGGACGCCACGGGCAGGGTGGGGGAGTAGGACGCCGGGCGCGTGCCCGGGTGCGCGACAGGACATAGGCGCCGGGCAGTCGGGGGACGGGGCCGGGCCCGCCACCTCGGCCCACTCCCCATCTACGGCCCACCCCCCATCTACGACCCAACCCCTGTCTACGACCCACCCCCCATCTACGACCCACCCCGCACCTGCCACCCACCCCCCGCTCACGCCCGCCACCCCTCCGGCACCACCGCCGGCACCGGCTCCCCGCCCCCGCCCCCGGCACTGAGCCGCTGCCGGGTCAGCTGAGCCACCAGTCGCCGCTCGGCCCGCGATCCCGCCTCCGCCCCCAGCGTCCGCAGCCCCAGCAGCGCCGCGCCCGCGACCGGGGGTGACGTAAGGACCCGTACCGTCGCCCGGGGCGCGACCGTGGTCACGCCGCGCCGGACGGTGTCCAGGAGGGGGCCGTCACCGGCGTCGAACAGGCCCCCGCCGAGCACCACCGGGACCTCGGTGCGGGCCAGGTCCAGGCGGCGTACGGCCGTGTCGATGTAGGTGACGATCTCCTGGGCGAGCAGGTCGATCAGCTCGCGGGCCACCTCGTCGCCCTCGGCGGCGGCCCGGAAGACGGTCGGGGCCAGCACCAGGAGCTGGCGTTCGGCGATCCGGCCGGTGTAGACCGCCTCCGCCACCGACAGCGGGTCGGCCATCCCGAAGTACCGGGGCACGGCCGTCTCCAGGGCCGTACGGCGTCCCCGGCCGTCGGCCGCCCGGACCGCCTGTCCCAGTGCCCGCACCCCGAGCCAGCGCCCGCCCGCCACCCAGTCGCCGGAGATCCGGCCGAGCGCGGCGAACCGCAGATCGCGTCCGTCGGGGGCGATGCCCACGCAGTTCAGCCCCGTACCGGCGCCGACCGCCACCCCCCACTGGGCGGGGCTGCCCGCCCACAGCACGGCGAAGGTGTCGTTGTGCAGGACCAGCGACTCGGTGAGCTTCTCGGCGCGCAGCGCCGCCCCCACCCGGTCCTCGTCCACCGGCAGATCGATCCCGGCCAGGCAGAACACCCCCAGCCGGGCCAGCGGTTCACCCCGGGCGAGCCCGGCGCTCTCGCGCAGCCGGGCGGCGCTCTCGCGCAGCGCGGCCATCGACCCCTCCAGGCCCAGCCGCTGGTGGGAGCAGCCGGGTCCGCGGGCCGCCGCGAGGACGGTGCCGTCGGCGGCCACCAGCGCCAGCTCGGTCTTGGAGTTGCCGCCGTCCACCGCCAGGACGGCGGCCCGCGTGATCGTCTCTGGTGTCACCGGCGTCCCCGCTCTCAGGGCTCTGGAAAGGTTGCAGTGCCCGACTATAGTAAGGGCTCATAACAATTTATCCACTCCCTCGGAGTATCCACTCCGCCGGAGTGGCGACCCAGCGGGAAGGCGGAGCGATGGCGGTCAAGATCGCGGTGATCGGCGGCGGCAGCACCTACACCCCCGAGCTGGTGGACGGGTTCGCCCGGTTCGCCGGCCGGCTGCCGGTGGCGGACCTGGTGCTGCACGACATCGACGCGGCCCGGCTGGAGCCGGTGGCCGCACTGGCCGGGCGGATCCTGCGCCGCCAGGGCTGGCAGGGGCGGCTGACGGCCACCGGCCGGCTCGAACAGGCCGTGGAGGGCGCCGACTTCGTCGTCGTACAGCTGAGAGTGGGCGGGCAGCAGGCGCGGCTGCTGGACGAGACGCTGCCGCTGGAGGTGGGGTGCGTCGGGCAGGAGACGACCGGCGCGGGCGGGTTCGCCAAGGCGCTGCGGACCGTGCCCGTGGTGCTCGACCTCGCCGAACAGGTCGCCGCGCGGGCCGCCGACGGGGCCTGGCTCGTCGACTTCACCAACCCCGTCGGCATCGTCACCCAGGCCCTGCTGGACGAGGGCCACCGGGCGATCGGCCTGTGCAACGTGGCCATCGGCCTCCAGCGGCGCTTCGCCGAACTGCTCCGGGTGGCCCCCGAGCGGGTGGCGCTGGAGCATGTCGGGCTCAACCACCTCACCTGGGAGCGCGCGGTCACCGTCGACGGCCGTGACCTGCTGCCCGAGCTGCTCGACCGGCATCTCGACGCGCTCGCCGCCCACCTGGAGCTGCCCGGCGCGCTGCTGCGCGACCTGGACGCCATCCCCTCCCGCTATCTGCGCTTCTACTACCGCACCGCCGGGATGCTCGCCGAGCAGCGGGCCGGACACATCCGCGCCCGCGAGGTGCAGCGCATCGAGGACGAGCTGCTGGCCCTGTACCGGGACCCGGCGCTGGACACCAAGCCCGCCGCCCTGGCCCGGCGCGGCGGCACCCACTACAGCGAGGCCGCCGTGCAGCTCATCGCCTCCCTGTACGACGACCGGGGCGATGTACAGGTGGTCAATGTGCGCAACGAGGGAGCCGTCCCCGGCCTGCCCGCCGACGCCGTGGTGGAGATCCCGGCCAGGATCACCTCGGCGGGCGCCGACCCGCTGCCCGCGCGGGCGCTCCCCGCGGAGCTGCTCGGCCTGGTCCAGCAGATGAAGGCGTACGAACGCCTGGCCGTGACCGCCGCCCGCACCGGCGACCACCGCAGCGCGGTGCTGGCGCTGATGGCCAACCCGCTGGTCGGCGACCGCGAACCCGCGGTGGCCCTGCTGGACTCCTTCCTGCGCGCACACCAGCGCACCCTGCCCGACTTCTGGCGGACCCCCGACCGGACCCCCGCCGGGACCTGATCCGCGACCCCCGCCGGGACCCGATCCGTACCACGATCCGGGACCTGATCCGGGACCGATCCGGACACGAATCTGTAAGCACTCCTTCCTAACTATTGAGCTTGGCCGGAAGCGCCGCTAGATTCTGGACACTCACCGGACTCGGGAGAAGCTGGAGATTCCGGACGTCCCGTACGGGACCGGAGGACCCGCCCGGAGCGGTGCACATGTCCCACGTATCCCATGGGACGACATCGGGGGCCTTACTTCCATATCCATGCGCCATCGAAGGGGGCGTCCAGATGGGTGGACTGCGTAGGGTTCGAGGCTTGTACATGTCCGTCGCCCTGCTGCTGACCGGCGCGCTGACGGCCGCCTGCGGTGGCGGTTCGGACGGTGGTTCGGACGGCGGTTCGGGCGGGAGCGACGAGAAGATCCGGCTGACGATCGGCACGTTCAACGACTTCGGCTACAAGGAGCTGTACAAGCAGTACATGCGGGAGAACCCGCAGATCGAGATCGTCGAGCATGTCGCCGAGTACCAGACCCACCACACCCAGCTGGCGACCCGGCTCGCGGCGGGCAACGGCGCTCCGGACGTGGTGGCGATCGAGGGCGACTTCCTGGGCCAGTTCACGGCCCAGCCGCAGAATTTCACCAACCTGCTCGACCTGGGCGCCGGCGAGCTGGAGGATCGCTGGCTGCCCTGGAAGTGGGAGCAGTCGATGGCCGGGGACTCCGGGGACAAGGCGCAGATCGGCATGGGCACCGATGTCGGCGGCCTCGCCATCTGCTACCGCCGCGACCTGTTCGAGAAGGCCGGGCTGCCCACCGACCGCAGCGAGGTCGCCCAGTTGTGGCCGGACTGGGAGAGCTATATCGAGGTCGGCAAGCAGTTCACCGCGGCGGACACCGGAGCCAAGTTCGTCGACAGCGGCCCACTGCTGTTCAACGCGATCCTCGGCCAGGCGAAGGAGGCGTTCTACGCCCCCGACAACAGCCTCGTCCTGGAGAGCAACCCGGCCGTCAAGGAGTCCTTCGACCTCACCTCCGAGGCCGTCGAGGCCGAGCTGTCCGCCAACCTCGCCGCCTTCAGCCCGCAGTGGAACACCGGCTTCCAGCGCGGCAGCTTCGCCACCGTCACCTGTCCCGCCTGGATGATGGCCTTCATCCAGAGCCAGGCCCCCAAGACCTCCGGCCAGTGGGACGTGGCGGCCGTGCCCGGCGGCGGCGCCGGGAACTGGGGCGGCTCCTGGCTGACCGTGCCCAAGCAGTCCGACCACCCCGAGGAGGCGTACAAGCTCGCCGCCTGGCTCACCGCACCCGAGCAGGCCCTCACCGTCTTCAAGAACATCGGCAACCTGCCCGCCATCCCCGAGCTGTACGAGGACCCGGCCATGGCGGACCTGAAGAAGCCCTTCTTCAACAACGCGCCGGTCGGCCAGATCTTCACCGAGGCCGCCACCAAGCTCCGGCCCCAGTACCAGGGGCCCAAGGCAGCCGCCGTACGACTGGCCCTCCAGAACGGCATCAAACGGGTCGAAGAGGGACGTGAATCGCCCGGCGAGGCATGGGAGAAGGCACTGAGCGATGCGGAAAAGGCCGCTGAGTAGCCCGCCGGTGCCCCCGCCCGCGGCGCGGCCCGCCCCCGCCCGGCCCGTGGCGGGTCCGGCCACCACCCCAGGTGACCGGCCCCGCCCCGGCGGGCCCGGCGGGCTGCGCACCCGGCTGCGGCGCGCCGACCGGACCCTCGCCCCGTACCTCTACATCGCCCCGTTCTTCCTGCTCTTCCTCGGCTTCGGCCTCTTCCCCCTCGGCTACACCCTGTTCGTCTCCCTGCACGACTGGAGTCTGCTGGGCGCCGAGGGCCACCGCTGGGTCGGCCTCGCCAACTACCGTGAACTGCTCGGCGACTCCTACTTCTGGAACGCGCTGATGAACACGGTGTCCATCTGGCTGCTGTCCACGGTGCCGCAACTGCTGCTCGCCCTCGCCCTCGCGCACACCCTCAACATCCGGATGCGTGCCCGCACCACCTTCCGGATGGGGGTGCTGCTGCCCAATGTCGCCTCGGTGGCCGCCGTCGCGATCATCTTCACCCAGCTCTTCGGCCGTGATTTCGGCATGGTCAACTGGGCGCTCGACCTGGTGGGCATCGGCCCCGTCGACTGGCAGGGCGGCCGGGTCAGCTCCCATGTCGCCGTCTCCGCCATGGTCATCTGGCGCTGGACCGGCTACAACGCGCTCATCTATCTCGCCGCGATGCAGACCATCCCGCGCGAGCGCTACGAGGCCGCCCGCACGGACGGCGCCAATGGCCTCCAGCTCTTCCGGCACATCACCGTCCCGGCGCTCCGCCCGGTGATCATCTTCACGGTCGTCATCTCGACCATCCAGGGGCTCCAGCTCTTCGCCGAACCCCTGCTGTTCGACCCCACCCCCGGCGGGGTCACCGGCGGCTCCGACCGCCAGTTCCAGACCCTCACCGTCTACCTCTACGAACAGGGCTTCCGCCAGTTCGACTTCGGCTACGCGTCCACCATCGCCTGGGTGATGTTCCTGGTGATCGTCGTCGCCTCCGCCGTCAACTACCTGATCACCCGCCGTATCCGGTCCAGCGGATGAACGGGCCCGACCGGCGGACAGCACGCCGGCCCCAGGCCGCCGACCCGACGGGAGGGCCGGGATGACCACGACCGCCAGCACCACCCCGGGCACCACTGCCCAGCCCGCCGCGCCACCGCCGCGCGGCCGGTCCCCCCGCCGCCGGGGCGGGCTGCGCCGCCTCAACCGGGCCGGGCCGTTCACCTACGCGATCCTGGGCGCGATCGTGCTCGGCTCCGCGTTCCCCCTGTACTGGACCCTGGTGGTCGCCTCGCACGACAACGAGGCGGTCGGCCGGACCCCGCCCCCGCTGGTCCCCGGCGGCCATCTCTTCGACAACCTCGCCCGGGTGTTCGACACCGTGGAGTTCCAGAAGGCGCTTCTGAACTCCCTGGTGGTGTCGGGCTCGATCACGCTGTCCGTGCTGCTGTTCAGCTCCCTCGCCGGGTTCGCCTTCGCCAAGCTCCGGTTCCGGGGGCGGCAGGGACTGCTGCTGGTGGTGATCGCCACCATGATGGTCCCGACCCAGCTCGGCATCATCCCGCTGTACATCCTGATGGGCGAACTGGGCTGGGCCGGGCGCCTGGAGGCGGTCATCGTGCCGGGCATGGTGACCGCGTTCGGCGTCTTCTGGATGCGTCAGTTCATCCTGGACGCCGTCCCCGACGAACTGATCGACGCCGCCATGCTGGACGGCTGCCACACCACTCGTGTCTACTGGCATGTCATCGTGCCCGCCGTCCGCCCGGCCGCCGCCGTGCTCGGTGTCTTCACCTTCATGCAGGCGTGGAACGACTTCTTCTGGCCTCTGGTGGTCCTCAACCCCGACGACCCCACGGTCCAGGTCGCCCTGTCCACCCTGTCCGCCGGCTACTTCCAGGACTACTCACTGATTCTTGCCGGGACCGCCCTGGCCACCCTGCCCGTACTGATCGTGTTCGCCCTGCTGGGACGGCAGATCGTCGGCGGGATCATGGCCGGCGCGATCCGCGGCTGACCCCGCCGTACCCGCCGTGGCTCCAGGAGGCCGCCTTGTCCCCGCACCCCTCACCCCCTGACGAGGAGTACTCCCATGTGGTCGTCGGCGCCGGCAGCGCGGGCAGTGTGCTGGCCGCCCGGCTCAGCGAGGACCCCGCCGCCCGGGTGCTGCTCCTGGAGGCCGGCCCGCCCGACACCGCCCGCGACCTGCACGTCCCGGCGGCGATGCCCCGGCTGCTGAAGGGCCCCTACGACTGGGACTACGCCACCGAACCGCAGCCCCACGCCGAGGGCCGCACGGTCGCCTGGCCCAGCGGCCGGGTCCTCGGCGGCACCTCCTCCACCAACGCGATGATCTACGTGCGCGGCAGCCACGCCGACTTCGACGCCTGGCGCGACACCTACGGCTGCACCGGCTGGGGGTATCAGGACCTGCTGCCGTACTTCCGCCGCGCCGAGGGCTACCGGGGCCGGTCCACGGCGGCCGACCCGGACGGCCGGGCGGGACGCGGCACAGCGACGCGACGCGGCAGGCCGGCCGGCCTGGGCACCACCGGCCCCCTCGCCATCGAGGACCCCCGGCAACGCCATCGCACCACCCGTGCCTGGGTGGCCGCCGCCCGCGCCCAGGGCCTCGGCCCCGGCGGCGGCTTCAACGGCGGCCGGCCCGACGGCGCCGGCTTCTACCAGCTCACCCAGCGCCGGGGCCGCCGCTGGTCCACCGCCGACGCCTATCTGCGCCCCGCGCTGACCCGCCCCAACCTCACCGTGCGCACCGGCTCCCTGGCCACCCGCGTCCTGATCGAACGCGGCCGGGCGGTCGGCGTCGCCTATCTGTCGGGCGGGATCCCGCACCAGGCCCGGGCCGCCGAGGTGGTGCTGTGCGCCGGGGCGATCCGCTCCCCGCAGCTCCTCATGCTCTCCGGCGTCGGCGACCCCGGGCAGCTGCGCGAGTACGGCATCCCGGTGCTGGCCGAGTCCCCGGCGGTCGGCGCCGGGCTCCAGGACCATCCGCGCTGCACGATGGTCTGGCGGGCCCGCCCGTCCCGCGCCGACCTGCTGGCACCGGCCCGCGCCGAGCTGCTGTGGCGGCTGCTGGGCCGGGGCCCGCTGGCCTCCAACGGCGGCGAGAGCGGCGCCTTCCTGCACACCCGGGAGGGGCTGGCCGGACCCGACCTCCAGTACCACGTCGTACCGCCCGCGCCGCCCGGCCCGGGGCCCGCCGCCGAGCCGCTGATCTCCGTCCTGGTCACGGCGGTGGAGGTGCGCAGCCGGGGAGAGGTGCGGTTGCGCTCGGCCGACCCCGCCGCCGCGCCCGCCCTGGACCCGGGCTATCTCACCCACGAGGGCGATCTGGAGGTGCTGGCCGCCGGGGTGCGGCTCGCCCGGGAGATCGCCGCGCACCGCCCGTTCGCCGACCTCACCGAGGGTGAGCTGACCCCGGGGCCGGGCACCGACGGCGAGGCGGCGATCCGGGACTGGATCCGCCGGGACCTGGTCACCATGCACCACCCCACCAGCAGCTGCGCCATGGGCGGCGACCCGGGGGCGGTGTGCGACCCGCAACTGAGGGTGCGCGGCGTCGCCGGGCTGCGGGTGGCCGACGCCTCGGTGTTCCCGGCGGTGCCGCGCGGCAACACCAACGCCCCGGTGGTCGCCCTCGCCGAACGGGCCGCCGACCTGATCCGGGACCCGTCCCGCACGGCACGGGTGGCGGACCCGCTGGAGGCGTGAGCCCCACCTCGTGACGACAGGAGACCGCAGAGATGACCACAGGCAAGACCGTTCTGCTCGTGCTCACCAGCCATGGCGAACTCGGTGACACGGGCCGCCGCACCGGCTTCTGGCTGGCGGAGGCGGCACACCCCTGGGAGGTGTTCACCCGGGCCGGACTCCGGGTCGACCTCGCCTCTCCGCTCGGCGGGCGCTCACCGATCGACGGGGCGGACATAGGCGACCCGGCGCAGCGGGCCTTCCTCGACGCGGTCGACCTGGCCGCCGCCGTACCGCTGGCGGACGTCGACCCGGCCGGTTACGACGCCGTGCTCTATGTCGGCGGACACGGCACGATGTGGGACTTCCCCGGCAACCCGGACATCGCGCGGATCGGTGACGCCGTCCACGCGGCGGGCGGGGTGATCGCCGCCGTCTGCCACGGCCCCGCCGGGCTGCTCGGCCTCAGCACCCCGCAGGGGACGCCGCTGCTGGCTGGCCGGGAGGTCACCTGCTTCACCGATGACGAGGAGCGGGCCTCGGAGATGGCCGACGTGATCCCGTTCTTCCTCCAGGCCGCCCTCACCGAGCGCGGCGCCCGGCACACCCACGCCGGGGTCTACGCCCCGCACGTGGTGGTCGACCGGCGTGTGGTGACCGGCCAGAACCCGTCCTCGGCGAGGGGCGTCGCGGAACGGGTCACAGCCCTGCTGAACGGCGACTGAGCACACCACCCGAGCACACCACCCGAGCACACCACCCGAGCACACCACCCGAGCACACCACCCGAGC
>NZ_JBHTZD010000013.1:0-8604 GCF_042790455.1 Streptomyces sp. NPDC056734 | reverse complement strand
CACCACCCGAGCACACCACCCGAGCACACCACCCGAGCACACCACCCGAGCACACCGCCTCACCACGACCGCCGGTGCATCTGGTACGCCTCCAGCAGCCGCCCCCGGGTCACCTCCAGCCGGTGCGCGAGGATCTCGGCGACGAGCCGGATCAGCGCCATGCCCAGCTCCGGATCCTCCTCGCACAGCACCAGCACGGCCCCGGCCTCGAACTCGTACGCCCGCACCGGACTGAACGCCTCCGCGCCGAAGTCCCACCGGTACGGCGGGAAGAGCCACGACCAGCCGAGCAGATCGCCCGCGCCCAGGCCCGCGACCGTCACCCGCCGCTGCGGGGTCACCTGCTGGTCGAGCGAGACGGCGCCCGAGCGGATCACCCAGAACCGGTCGGCGTCACCGCCCGCCTCGAAGATCCGGCTGTCCTCGGGGAAGGACACCTCGTGCGCCAGCCCCATCAGCCGGTCGCGCTGGGGCTGGGGGAGGGCGGTCAGCAGCTTCGTCGCTTTGGTCATGGCGCGGGGCTCCTCGCCGGGATGACGTTCGCCGGGTTGACGTTCCGTGCTTTCCCTATGCCCATTTCAGCCGCTCCCGGCGCCCCGGGCACCTCGGCGTCCGGCGCCGGTACGCGCGCATGAAAAAGCCCTGGCTGGACGGGGGAGGCCAGCCAGGGCCGTAAGCGGTGGCGCATGGGGGACGGCTCCGGTCGACCCCATGACCACGTATGCATGAACGATAAACCATGCACCAGAACTTCACACAATGGCCGTCATAAGGGGTGATGGGAGTCACGTCCGGCCAGGGTCATGTCCGGTCAGGTCACGTCCGGCCGGATCACTCCCCACCCGATCACTCCCCACCCGCCACGTCCGCCCCGCTCGCCACGCGCTCCCGCACCTGCTCCGGCGTGAGGTACGCGTGCACATACTCGAAGTCGCCCAGCTTGGCCCGCTTGCGGCTCTGGAAACCGGTCCGCACGAAATCGTCGCCCGCGACCGCGTTGAGCATCCAGTTGGTCAGCACCCGGGTCTTGGCCACATTGGTGCGCAGCGCCGACCAGTGGTAACCCCGGGCCACCGTCTGGGCGGCCACCCCGTGCAGCTCCACGCCGAGCGGCTTGGACACCGCGTCCTTCCCACCGAGATCGACCACCAGCCCCAGGTCCTTGTGGTGGTACGGGGTCATGGGGGCGCCCCGCAGCGTGGCGATGACGTTGTCGGCGGCCTTGCGGCCCTGCCGCATGGCGTGCTGCGCGGTCGGCGGGCAGACCGCCCCCTCCTCGCCCTTGGCCAGATCCGGCACCGCCGCCGAGTCACCCAGCGCGAACACCCCGTCGTACCCCGGCAGATTCAGTTCGGCGTTCACCGCGAGCCGTCCGCGCACGGTCTCGGCGCCGAGCGTCGCGATCAGCGGGCTGGCCACCACCCCGGCCGTCCAGATCAGTGTGCGGGTGGGGACCATCCGGCCGTCGGTGAAGGTGACCTCCCGGGCGCGCGCCTTGGCGATGGAGACGCCCAGCGAGATCTCCACCCCGCGCTCGCGCAGCACCCGCTGGGCGCTGAGACCCAGCTTGTCGCCCAGTTCCGGCATCAGCCTCGGCGCGATGTCGATGAGATGCCACTTGATCAGCCCCGGGTCGAGCCGCGGATAGCGCTTGACCGCGTTGCTGGTCAGCAGTTGCAGACAGGCCGCCGTCTCGGTGCCCGCGTAACCGCCGCCCACCACCACGAACTGGAGCCGCGAGGCCCGCTCGGCCGGGTCCTGGCTGGCGTCGGCGAGATCGAGCTGGGCGATCACATGGTCCCGGATGTAGGCCGCCTCGGCCAGCGTCTTCATGCCGTAGGCGTGGTCGACCAGGCCGGGGATGTCGAAGGTGCGGGTCACACTGCCGGGGGCCAGCACGATGTAGTCGTAGGGCACATCGACGATCCGGTCGGTGATCGTGCGGATCACACACACCTTGGACCGCAGATCCACGCCGATCGCGCCGCCCGGGATGATCCGGGTGCGGTACCTGCTGCTGCGCCGCAGGGACACCGCGATCGACTGCGGTGTCAGCACACCGGAGGCGACCTGCGGCAGCAGCGGCAGATAGAGCTGGTAGGAGAACGGGGTCACCAGGGTGACGTCGGCCTCGTCCGGACCGAGCCTGCGCTCCAGCCGGCGCACACAGCCCACACCGGCGAAGCCTGCGCCGACGACCAGGATCCTGGGTCGTGTCACGGTGTCCTTCCCTTCCGCGGGTCCAGGGGGGACGTGGACTGCCTCACCGACCAGGATGCACGCCCCCGCGACGTTGTGCGCCGGGCGCGGGCCGCGACGGGGTGGTCAGCGGAACACATTGTCGGCATCGTCCCAGCTCAGCGGGGACTCCCGGGTCACCGGACGCGGCGGGCGCGACCGTGCCTGGTACATCGCCTCGATCTCGGCGGCGTAGCGCCGCACGATCGCGTCCCGGCACAGCTTCATCGACGGCGTCAGCAACCCGTCCTCCACGGCGAACGGCCGGGGCAGCACCCGGAACACCCGGATCGACTCCGCCCGCGACACCGCGCTGTTCGCCGCCGCCACCGCCCGCCCCACCTCCTCGCGCAGCGCGTTCTCCTCCCGGTCCTCGTGCCCCGGCGCATCGCTCTGCCACACCAGCGCCGTCCGCCAGTGCGCCAGGAACTCCGGATCCAGGGTGATCAGCGCACCCACGCACGGCCGCCCGTCCCCGACCACCACCGCCTGATGGATCAGCGGATGCAC
Source organism: Streptomyces sp. NPDC056734 (assembly GCF_042790455.1). NCBI lineage: Bacteria > Bacillati > Actinomycetota > Actinomycetes > Kitasatosporales > Streptomycetaceae > Streptomyces > Streptomyces sp. NPDC056734. The sequence goes on along the minus strand of NZ_JBHTZD010000013.1, from coordinate 5,856 downwards.
CCGCATCCGGTGCTCCAGCGCCGACGGCGAGACACTCGTCCCGCCGCCCGTGATGATGACGTCCTTCTTGCGGCCGGTGATCGTCAGATAGCCGTCGCCGTCCAGATACCCGAGATCCCCGGTGGCCAGCCAGCCCCCGCGCAGCACCGAGCGGGTCGCCCGCTCGTCGTTCAGATACCCGTGGAACACCGACGGACCGCGCACCACGATCTCCCCGTCCTGCGCCATCGCGATCTCCGTGCCGGGCAGCGCCTGGCCGACCGTGCCCGACTTCTCCCGGCCCAGCGGCTGCATGGTGACCGCGCCGCTGGTCTCCGTCAGCCCGTAGCAGTCGTTCATGTGGATGCCGATGCCCTCGTAGAACAGGGCCAGATCACGGTTGAGGGGCGTGCCGCCGGAGCCGCCGCGCAGCACCCGGCCGCCCAGCGCGGCCCGCAGCCGCCGGTACACCGTCCGCTCGTACAGGGCGTGCTGGAGCCGCAGATCGAGCCCGGGGCCCGATCCCCGCCCGAGCCGCTGCCGCTCGCTCGCCGCCGCGTACGCCCGTGCCGTCTCCGCGGCCCGCTCGAACACCGCGCCCCGCCCGGCCTGCTGGGCCACCCGCAGAAAATTCTTGTAGATCTTCTCCAGCAGCGACGGCACCAGATACAGAAACGTCGGCCGGAAGGAGCGCAGGGCCGCGGACAGCGCCGCCTGGGTGAGTTCGGGCTCGTGCGCCAACTGCACCCCGCCCCGGACGCACAGGGTCTGCACCATCAGCCCGTACACATGGGAGAACGGCAGGAACGCCAGCACCCGGGCCTGTTCGCCGGGCGGCGCCGCCGTACCGCCCCAGCCGTCGAGGAGGACATCGCACGGGTGGGCCAGGCCCCGGTGGCTGATCGCGCAGCCCAGCGGCCGGTCGGTGGTGCCCGAGGTGTAGGTGATCGCGGCCGTGGAGTCCGGGTGCACGATCCGGCGCAGCGAGTCCACCGTCGTGGCGGGTATCAGCGTGCCGCGCGCCACGATCTGCTCGACGGCCTCCGCGTCCAGCTGCCACACATGGCGCAGCGTCGGCAGCGACGCGCACACCGAACCCACCGTCATCACCCCGTGCTCGTCCTCGACCAGCACGGCGGAGCAGACGGCGTCCCGCAGGATCCAGGCGATCTGGTCGCGCGAGGACGCCGGATGGATCGGCACGATCTCGGCGCCCACCGCCCACAGGGCGTAGCAGAACACCGTCCACTCGTACCGGTTGCGGCACATGATCGCCACGCGCTGGCCCGGGCTGATCCCGCAGGACACCAGCCCCTTGGCCAGATCCAGGACCTGGTCCCGCAGCTCCGCCGCCGTCACGTCCTGCCAGACCTGCGCGGCCGGGTCGGGGCGACGGGCGAGGACCGGCAGGGTGGGGTCCTCGTCGGCCTTGAGGAAGACACTGTCGGCGAGGCCGGCGGTGAGGGGCGGACCGGCCGAGGGAGCGAGGGCCCTCTCGCGCATGCGCTGCTCCAGAGGTGTACGGGGGGTGACTGCGCCGACGGGCTCGGTTATCACCGATGGTCGGAATCTAGCCGGTTCCCGTGCGGGGCGTCACCCGAAAGCACAACTGAGAGTCGGTTGTGACCTGCGCCTCCCCGCACCCCTCAGACCGGCCGCAGCCAGAGTGTCGCCAAGGGCGGCAGAGTCAGGGTGATATGGCCCGCTTGCGGCTTCAGCGGCCCCTCGGCGCTCACCCCGCCGCCCCCGTACCTCGACGCGTCCGTGTTGAGGGCCTGTGTCCAGGCCGGGACGGCGTCCCGGACCCCGATCCGGTAGCCCTGCCGGACCACCGGGGAGAAATTGCTGACCGAGATCAGCGGGGTGCCGTCGGCCGCGCGCCGCACGAACGCGAAGACGTTGTCGTCGGCCGCGTCCCCGATCAGCCACTCGAACCCGGCCGGGTCGGTGTCACGCTGCCACAGGGCGGGTGTCCGCCGGTAGACGGTGTTCAGCTCGCGCACCAGGTCCCGCACCCCCTGGTGGTCCGCCCGCGCCCCGTACCCCTGATCCAGCAGCCACCAGTCCGGCCCGTGCTCCTCCGACCACTCGGCGCCCTGCGCGAACTCCTGGCCCATGAAGAGGAGTTGCTTGCCCGGGTGGGCCCACATGAAGGCGAGGTAGGCGCGGTGGTCGGCCCGTTGCTGCCACCAGTCGCCCGGCATCTTCGACACCAGGGACCGCTTGCCGTGCACCACCTCGTCGTGCGAGATCGGCAGGAGGTAGTTCTCGCTGTACGCGTAGACCATCGAGAACGTCATGTCGTGATGGTGGTACTTGCGATGGACCGGCTCATGGGACATGTACTGGAGCGAGTCGTGCATCCAGCCCATGTTCCACTTCAGACCGAAGCCGAGACCACCGCTGTCCGTGGCGCGGGTGACGCCGTCCCAGGCAGTGGACTCCTCGGCGATGGTGACGATCCCGGGCACCCGCCGGTACACGGTCGCGTTCAGCTCCTTCAGGAACGCCACCGCGTCCAGATCCTCCCGGCCGCCGAACACATTCGGCGTCCACCGGCCCGAATCCCGGGAGTAGTCGAGGTAGAGCATGGAGGCCACGGCGTCCACCCGCAGCCCGTCGATATGGAACTCCTCGCACCAGTACACGGCGTTGGCGACCAGGAAGTTGCGCACCTCGACCCGGCCGTAGTCGAACACCAGGGTGCCCCAGTCGGGGTGCTCGGCCCGCCGGGCGTCCCCGGGCTCGTACAGCGGCTCCCCGTCGAACCGGGCCAGCGCCCAGTCGTCCTTGGGGAAGTGCGCCGGAACCCAGTCCATGATCACGCCGATGCCCGCCCGGTGCAGGGCGTCGACCAGGTGCTTGAAGTCGTCCGGGGTGCCCAGCCGCGAGGTCGGCGCGTAGAAGCCGGTGACCTGGTAGCCCCAGGAGCCGCCGAAGGGGTGCTCGGCGAGCGGCATCAGCTCCACGTGCGTGAAGCCCAGGTCCTTCACATAGGCCGGGAGTTCCCGCGCCAGCTCCCGGTACGTCAGCCCGGGGCGCCAGGACGCCAGGTGCACCTCGTACACCGAGAACGGGGCCTCGTGCACCGGCAGATCGTCCCGGTGCGCCAGCCACTGCTCGTCGGCCCACTCGTAGTGCGACGCGTGCACGACCGACGCGGTGTCGGGCGGGACCTCGGCGCGGCGGGCCATCGGGTCGGCCTTGAGGAAACGGCCGCCGGAGCGGGCGGTGATCTCGAACTTGTAGCGGGCACCCTCCCCGATGCCGGGCAGGAACAGCTCCCACACCCCGGACGCACCCAGCGAGCGCATCGGGAACGCCGTGCCGTCCCAGCAGGTGAAGTCCCCGGTCACCCGGACCCCCTGGGCGTTCGGCGCCCAGACCGTGAAGCGGGTGCCGGGCACACCCTCATGGGTCATCGGCTCGGCGCCCAGCGCCTTCCACAGCTGCTCGTGCCGTCCCTCGCGGATCAGGTGCAGGTCCAGCTCCCCGAGCGCGGGCAGGAAACGGTACGGGTCGTGCGTCTCCTGCTCGCCCTCGTCGTACGACACCACCAGCGTGTACGCCGGGATCCCGGCCGTCGGCACCAGCGCCGCGAACAGGCCGTCGCCCTCGGACGCCAGCGGGTAGCGCAGCTCGCCGATCCGGACATCCACCGCGCGGGCGAACGGGCGCAGCGCCCGGAACGCCACCCCGCCCGGCACCGGATGCGCGCCGAGCAGCGCGTGCGGGTCGTGATGCGAGCCGGACAGCAGGCGCCGCCGGTCCTCCGGGGGCAGGGCGGGTGCCTCATGAACCGGCGTGACCGGTGTGACCGGTGTGACCGACGTGTCCGGAGCGACCGGTGTGACCGGCGAGGTCGGAGCGACCGGCGCGGTCGGTACGGTCGGTACGGACGCAGGGGACCTGGTCGGTACGGACGCCGGGGACCCGGTAGGTCCGGGATCCGGGGACCTTGCCGGTCCGGACGGCTCCGGCAAAGAGGTGTCGCGCAATGCCACGGCTTCAGTCTCCTCTCACGGCGAGCCGCTCGATGGCCGCCATCGGTACGGCCAGCCAGTCGGGGCGGTGCCGGGCCTCGTACAGCACCTCATATACGGCACGGTCTGTCTCGTAGGCGCGCAGCAGCGCGTGCTTCTTGCGGGGGTCCCAGCCGGACCCGGCGGCATAGCCCGCGCAGAAGGCCTCGCGGCAGCGGCGGGCCCACTCCGGGCGCCACGGGCGGCGCTGCCGGGCCGCGTAGTCGAAGGAGCGCAGCATGCCCGCGATGTCCCGGACGGGGGAGTGCGGGCTGCGCCGCTCGGCCAGCGGACGCGACGGCTCGCCCTCGAAGTCGATGACGAACCACTCCCGGCCCGCCCGCAGCACCTGACCCAGATGCAGATCCCCGTGGATCCGCTGGGCGGGCGGCCCGGTGTCACAGCTCACCAGCGCGCTGAACGCGGACCGCAGCCCCGGTACATAGGGCCGTAGCGCGGGCACGCTGTGCGCGGCGGCGTCCAGCCGCTCGGCCATCGCCGCCGCCGTACGCGCCCCACTGTCACCGGGCTCACCACTCTCACCGGGCTCACCGGGCTCACCGGGCCCGGCGACCACTTCCGTCACCTCGGCACCACCGAGCGGACCGGCATCACCCCGCACACCGCCCACCCCCGCGTCGCCGCCGCCCGCCGGGAAGGCCGCCGCCAGTGACAGATGCACCTCGGCCATCGCCCGGCCCAGTTCGCCGGCCTGCGTGGCGAAGTCCTGGCCGGTGGCCAGCGCGTCGAGGGCGAGGGTCCAGCCGTCGGAGGCGTCCCGCAGGAACGGCTGGAGCACGCCCAGCGTGGCGCCGTACGGCTGGGTGGTACGGAACCACGCGGCCGGGGTCGGCACCCGGCCGCACCCCTGCCGGGCCAGTGCGCCGGTCACCTCCAGGTCCGGATTGACGCCGGGCTGGATCCGCCGGAACACCTTGAGGATGAACTCGTCCCCGTACACCAGGGAGGTGTTGGACTGCTCCGCGTCCAGCAGGCGGGGCGGCAGCGCGGGCGGGATCCGCAGCGCCGGGTCCGCCTCGAAGCGCAGCGGACCGGCCGTGCCGGGGTGCCGCAGCCGTTCCAGGAGCAGCTGGGCCGAGCGCGGGTCCTGGAGGGCGTCGTACACCACGAGCCCGGCGAGCGGACCCTCCTGGGTTGTGCCGATCAGTGCCCGGCCCAGGCGTGGGGACAGATGCTCCTGCACGCCGAGGAGCAGTTGGTAGCAGTCCCCGGGCGGTGGGGTGCCGCCGGGCGAGGGCACCTGGCCGTGCCCGGCGCCGTGGCCGCCCGCGTGTCCCGCGTGCACCAGCAGATGCAGACAGCCCGGGAACAGCTCGGTCATCGACAGCAGCCGCAGCTCCGTGACGGGCCGGTCCTTGCCGGCGAACCAGCGCTGCCGGGGCAGCCAGTCGCGCAGCAGCCCGTCGAGGGAGGCCATGGGCCGGGCGAGTCCGCTGGCGCCCGGGTGCGGAAAAACGGTCTTCGGCATGGTGACGCGTCCTTTCGGCGGCGCACGCTCACAGTCGACGGCCGATACGGGATGCCACTCGGGTGAGCCGGAACCAGTAGAAGCCGTGCCCCCCCAGGGTCAGCAGATAGGGCAGCTCACCGATGGCCGGGAAACGCACCCCGCCGAAGAGTTCGACCGGATGGCGTCCGTCGAACTCCCGCAGATCCAGTTCGGTGGGCTGGGCGAACCGCGAGAAGTTGCTGACACACAGCACCAGGTCGTCCTCGTGTTCGCGCAGGAACGCGAGGACGGCGGGGTTGGAGGAGGGGAGTTCGGTGTAGGTGCCGAGTCCGAAGGCGGGGTTCTGTTTGCGGATCTCGATCATCCGGCGGGTCCAGTGCAGCA
>NZ_JBHTZD010000012.1:249503-276717 GCF_042790455.1 Streptomyces sp. NPDC056734 | reverse complement strand
GGCGGGGCCTGCCCGTCCGTCCTGCCGACACCGGCCCGCCCCGCGGCTCGCTCTTGCTGAAGCGTGGAACGGGAGGTGGATCTGACGCGGACCATTGTGGACTGCGGCACTGACAACGCGGACCGCCGCCCGGATCGCACACCCGGACCGGCGGTTGCGCCCGGCGCCGACAGCCGCCGTCCGAGCCCGCGCGCGCCGACGTACGGCACGGCTGCCCGCAGGCTACGCGATCCGCTCTCGGCGTACGCGATCCGGGAACTTCGCCGGTGCCGCGCACACTTGCATACAGTGGCAGGACCGACAGGAAAACTGCGGTCGGAACGACCGCGTCCGCGATCGAAGGGACGTACATGCCCATGGGTCACACGGCCACCGCCGAGGCAGGCTCCGGCGGCCTGACAGCGACCGAGCACCGTTTGGCCAACGGTCTGCGCGTGGTGCTCTCCGAGGACCACCTGACCCCGGTCGCGGCGGTGTGCCTCTGGTACGACGTCGGCTCGCGCCACGAGGTCAAGGGGCGCACCGGCCTGGCTCACCTTTTCGAGCATCTGATGTTCCAGGGCTCCGCGCAGGTCAAGGGCAACGGGCACTTCGAGCTGGTCCAGGGCGCCGGCGGCTCGCTCAACGGCACCACCAGCTTCGAGCGCACCAACTACTTCGAGACCATGCCCGCCCACCAGCTGGAGCTGGCGCTGTGGCTGGAGGCGGACCGGATGGGCTCGCTGCTGGCCGCCCTGGACGAGGAGTCCATGGAAAACCAGCGGGACGTCGTGAAGAACGAGCGCCGCCAGCGCTACGACAACGTCCCCTATGGCACCGCTTTCGAGAAGCTCACCGCCCTCGCCTACCCCAAGGGCCACCCCTACCACCACACGCCGATCGGCTCCATGGCCGACCTGGACGCGGCCACCCTGGACGACGCGCGCGCGTTCTTCCGCACGTACTACGCGCCCAACAACGCCGTGCTGTCCGTGGTCGGCGACATCGACCCGGAGCGGACGCTCGCCTGGATCGAGAAGTACTTCGGCTCCATCCCCGCCCACGACGGCAAGCCCGTCCCGCGTGACGGCTCGCTCCCCGAGACCGTCGGCGAGCAGCTGCGCGAGGTCATCGAGGAGGAGGTCCCGGCCCGCGCACTGATGGCCGCCTACCGGCTTCCCGAGGACGGCACGCGCGCGTGCGACGCGGCCGACCTGGCGCTCACCGTCCTCGGCGGCGGCGAGTCCTCCCGCCTGTACAACCGGCTGGTGCGCCGCGACCGTACGGCCGTGGCGGCCGGATTCGGCCTGCTGCGGCTGGCCGGGGCGCCCTCCCTGGGCTGGCTGGACGTGAAGACCTCCGGGGACGTCGAGGTGCCGGTCATCGAGACCGCCATCGACGAGGAGCTGGCCCGGTTCGCCGCCGAGGGCCCCACGGCGGAGGAGATGGAGCGCGCCCAGGCCCAGCTGGAGCGCGAGTGGCTGGACCGGCTCGGCACGGTCGCCGGCCGCGCGGACGAACTGTGCCGGTACGCGGTCCTCTTCGGTGACCCGCAGTTGGCCCTGAGCGCCGTCCAGCGCGTGCTGGAGGTGACCGCCGAGGACGTCCAGGAGGTCGCCAAGGCCCGCCTGCGGCCCGACAACCGCGCGGTGCTCGTCTACGAGCCGACGGCCCCCGAAGCCCAGGCCGACAGCGCGGCGGACGCAGAGGACGCAGAGGACGCGGCGGACGCCGACGGCGTGGCAGCCGCGGCCACCGACGACAACAAGGAGGCGGCCAAGTGAGCGAGCTGGCCCCCATGGAGTTCCACCCCCAGCCGCAGCCCGGCGACGCCCGCCCCTGGGCGTTCCCGGCCCCCACGCGCCGAACGCTCGACAACGGCCTCACGGTCCTGCGCTGCCACCGCCCCGGCCAGCAGGTCGTCGCCGTCGAGGTGCTGCTGGACGCGCCGCTGGACGCCGAACCGGACGGCCTGGAGGGCGTGGCCACGATCATGGCCCGCGCCTTCTCCGAGGGCACCGACAAGCACTCCGCCGAGGAGTTCGCCGCCGAGCTGGAGCGCTGCGGCGCAACCCTGGACGCGCACGCCGACCACCCCGGCGTCCGCCTCAGCCTCGAAGTGCCGGTCTCCCGGCTGCCGAAGGCCCTCGGCCTGCTCGCCGACGCCCTGCGCGCGCCCGCGTTCGCCGACAGCGAGGTCGAGCGCCTGGTGCGCAACCGCCTCGACGAGATCCCGCACGAGCTGGCCAACCCCTCGCGCCGCGCCGCCAAGGAGCTGTCCAAGGAGCTGTTCCCGGCGTCCTCGCGCATGTCGCGCCCGCGCCAGGGCACCGAGGAGTCCGTCGAGGGCATCGACTCCGCCGCCGTACGCGCCTTCTACGAGAAGCATGTACGCCCCGCGACCGGCACCGTCGTGGTCGTCGGCGATCTGACCGGCGTCGACCTCGACACGCTGCTCGGCGACACGCTCGGCGCCTGGACCGGCTCCACGGCCGCGCCCCGGCCCGTGCCGCCGGTCAGCGCCGACGACACCGGGCGCGTCGTCATCGTGGACCGGCCCGGAGCCGTCCAGACGCAACTGCTGCTCGGCCGGGTCGGCTCCGATCGGCACGATCGCGTCTGGCCCGCCCAGGTGCTCGGCACGTACTGCCTGGGCGGCACCCTCACCTCCCGGCTGGACCGGGTGCTGCGCGAGGAGAAGGGTTACACCTACGGCGTCCGCGCGTTCGGCCAGGTCCTCAGGTCCGGGCCGGACGGCGCCGGAGCGTCCATGCTCGCCGTCAGCGGCTCGGTCGACACGCCGAACACCGGACCGGCCCTGGACGACCTGTGGACGGTCCTGCGCACGCTTGCCGCGGAGGGGCTGACCGACGCCGAGCGGGACACCGCCGTGCAGAACCTCGTCGGCGTGGCGCCGCTCAAGTACGAGACCGCGGCGGCCGTCGCGAGCACGCTCGCGGACCAGGTCGAGCAGCACCTGCCCGACGACTACCAGGCGACGCTGTATCAGCAGCTCGCCGCGACCGGCACCGTCGAGGCCACGGCGGCCGTCGTCAACGCCTTCCCGGTGGACCGGCTGGTGACCGTCCTCGTGGGCGACGCCGCGCAGATCAAGGCGCCCGTGGAAGCCCTCGGCATCGGCGAAGTCACCGTCGTGGCGGCCGACTAGACAGCCGCGGACGGCCCGCCCGGGTGCCGCGATCCGCGCGCGGGCGGGCCCACACGCGGCACGCGAAAGTGCCGACGAAGGGCACGCGCATGACGGGGAACGCGCACCCGCACGGTGGGGCCCTGGTGACCGGAAGCGTCACCAGGGCCCCTTAATGTCCGGATTGCGGGAGAGGCTGCCTGTCTGACCTGTGGCATGCGCTACAAAAGCCCGGATCTGTTTGGGGATTGCAAGATGTCCCCTTAGCGTCATCCAGGCTGTTCGTCAGGCAGTGCGCCGCGTCCGCGGCACCGGACAGCCATCGCCGAGTCCCCGTACGGCGCGAGCCAGGGGAGCCGGGGACCCACGTCCCTGGGGTGAATCGGCCTCCCGCGCGCGTGCGTGCGGGAAGCCGTAGGAGACCTTCCTGCTCCGAACCCGTCAGCTAACCCGGTAGGCGAGAGGGAAGGAAAGGACCAGCCACTCCATGGCGTTCACGCGCGCCACCGGGAAGCACCGGCGTCCCCGGCACCCGCAGCGCACCACCGCCCGTGCGGCGGGTGTCGCGGCACTCGCCACCACCGGCGTCGTCGGCTCCCTGGCCGCTCCGGCGCTCGCCGCCGAGCCGGCTCCCGAGCAGACCGGTCTGCTGCCCGTCGTCGGCATCGGCGACGACGTCGCCCACCAGATAGACGCCCAGGCCGCCGCCCAGGCGGACGCCGCGCGGCAGAAGGCCGAGGCCGCCGCCCGCGAGAAGGCGGCGGAAGAGGCCCGCGAGCGTGCCGAGGAGGAGGCGAAGAAGGCTCGTGAGGCCGAGGAGCGCGCCGCCCGCGAGGCCGAGCGCGAGCGCCTGAACACCTTCGTTTCGCCGATCCCCGGCTCCTACGTCTCCACCAGCTACCAGGCGGGCGGCTCCGCCTGGTCCTCCGGCAGCCACACCGGCGTCGACTTCCACGCCGCCACCGGCACGTCCGTCCACACGGTCGGCAATGGCACGGTCGTGGAGGCGGGCTGGGGCGGCGCGTACGGCAATCAAGTCGTGATCAAGATGGTTGACGGTACGTACACCCAGTACGGGCATCTCTCGTCCATCGGGGTGTCGGTCGGCCAGTCCGTCACCCCTGGCCAGCAGATCGGCCTCGCCGGCGCCACCGGCAATGTCACCGGGGCCCACCTCCACTTCGAGGCCCGCACCAGCCCCGAGTACGGCTCGGACATGGACCCGGTCGCCTACCTGCGTGCGCATGGCGTGAATCTCTGACGTCGGGTGCGCGCGGGGCGCCGATGCTCTTCCGGCCGACGGGAGCGCGGGCAGCGCGTGACGTCCCGTGCGCGCGGGGCGCTGCGACGGGCGGGCACTCGCGCGCGGGACGGATGCCGCGCTCGGGTGCGGGGGCGGAGGTTGTCGGACGGGTCGGCGCTCGCCGGGAGGCGATGGCGCACTCGCGCGGAGACGGGACGGCGTGCGGCCAAGGGTTCGGTCTCCGCGCCGGCGATGCCGCACTCGCGCGGAGACGGGGCCATCTCCTGGTCCATCAGATCAACGATCTCGCGATGCCCCACTCGCGCGTGGAGACGGACCCCGCGCTCTCGCCCTCTGGCGCCGGGCGCTTGCCCCCCAACCCGCGCGGGTACGCCGCGACGACGCGCAGTTCGTCGTGGATGGGGCGGAGTGCCCCCACCCGCGCGGGTACGCCGCGTGAGGACTGCGTCCAGACAGTCGCGGAAGCCCCCGCCGCACCTACGCGCGCGTACGCCGCCCCGGGCTGGGCACCCGCGCCACCCGCGCGCTGACCCCGGCCCACCCGGGCGGGGCCAGGCCACCGTCCCCGCCTGGACCCCGCCACCCCCGCGCGCAGGGACTCGGCTAACGGCCCATGGCGTCCCGGCGGACGGCCACGGCCACCCCCGGGCGCCGGGCCCCGCCCCTCCATCACCGCTACGCGAACCCAGGCCCCCGCCCCGCTGGACCCAGCCCCCCGCCTCCACGCCAGCCAAGCCACAGCCGCCACCGTCACCCGGCGCACCGCCCCGCCCACGACAAGCCCGGGTACCCCACCCGCCGGGGCTTTCGTCCTTTTGGGCATCCGCTGTCCAAAAAATATCCCTGGAATCCGGCCCCCCGTCGGAAATTCCGGCTCATTGCAATAGAGTCACTGTTCAGACGTCAATCGAGGACGTTTCACGGGGATTAAGGCGGAGGTCGGTCATGCGTATTCCGGCGCACTCGGTGTGCACGGCGATCCGGGACGACATCATCGCCGGTGTCTACGAACGCGGTGGCCGGCTCACCGAGGAAGTCCTCGCCCGCCGCTACGGCGTCTCCCGCGTCCCCGTCCGCGAGGCCCTGCGCACGCTGGAGGCGGAGGGGTTCGTGGTGACCCGGCGGCACGCGGGCGCGTGCGTCGCGGAGCCCACCGAGCAGGAGGCCGCGGACCTGCTGGAGATGCGCGGGCTGCTGGAGCCGCTGGCCGCCTCCAGGGCCGCCCAGCGGCGCACGGAGGCCCATCTGAAGGTGCTGCGCGGACTGGTCCGGCTCGGCCAGGAGCGGGCCCGCCGGGGCAGCAGCGATGACCTGCGCTCCCTGGGCAGCTGGTTTCATGAGACGCTCGCCCAGGCGTCCGGCAGCCCCGCCCTGGTCTCCATGCTGACCCAGCTCCGCCACAAGATCGCCTGGATGTATGCCGTGGAGGCACCGGCCGCGCCCATGGAGTCCTGGGCCGAACACGGCGCCATCGTGGACGCGGTCACCCGTGGTGACGCGGAACGCGCGCGTGCCCTCACCGCCCTGCACGCCGAGCGCGCGATGTCCGTCTTCCGGCTGCGCTTCAACGCCGGCGGCGCCGACCGTGTGAGGACTTCGCAACATCCCGTAAACATGCTGGGCCAGCGGCTTTAACAAAAGCGCCGTATACAAAGAAGCGGTAATTCGGTGGCCGGTAATTTCGGCTGCCGTTTTTCGGTGTGCCGCAGGTCTATTCCCGTACTGTACGGACCTATTTCGGTGTGCTCTCGCTCACAGGTGCGACCCAAACGTTTCGGCACGTGTCCGGCGGTGAAACCGGCGCGGAACAATTTGGGGAAACAGGCGCGAAAGTGAGCGGGGGAAACGGGAGTGGCCGCGGGGGCGGAAGCGGCTGTTCCGCAGCAGAGGTGGCTGTCGGGCAACAGCAGAGCCGCGCCACCACCAGGGCGACGCGGCTCCTTGTGTCCGTAAGCGGGTGCCGGACGGATCAGACGGTCTCCGGAAGCTCCTCCAGCCCTTCGGAGACCAGCTTGGCCAGACGGTCCAGGGCCGCGTCGGCGCCGTCGGCGTCGGAGGCCAGGACGACCTCCTCACCGCCCTTGGCGCCCAGGCCCAGAACGGCCAGCATGGAGGCCGCGTTGACGGGGTTGCCGTCGGCCTTGGCGATCGTCACGGGGACCCCCGAGGCCGTGGTGGCCCGGACGAAGATGGAGGCGGGGCGGGCATGGAGGCCCTCGGCCCAGCCGACGTTGACGCGGCGCTCAGCCATGTTGTTGCTGCCCTTCAGTCTCTCAGGGTTGTCTAGACCAGTGTCCCATATCGCGGAGGCGTGCCCGGAGCGGGCCTCGGGCCACACCAGGAGTGTCGCCGGACCCCGGCCCCGACGCGGTATACGCCCCCATGTGTCCCCGTGTGTCTGTGCTGCTCCTGTGCTCGTTCCCCGTGGATTGCCTCGCGCCGTTGTCATAGGCGAGCCGTACTGTGGGGCGCATGCAGAGCCCGGCGGATCCGCAGGACCGGCACGAGTACCCCGCCCACTGGGAGGCGGACGTGGTGCTGCGTGACGGCGGCACCGCGCGCGTGAGGCCCATCACCGTCGACGACGCCGACCGCCTGGTCAGCTTCTACGAGCAGGTCTCGGACGAATCGAAGTACTACCGCTTCTTCGCGCCCTACCCCAGGCTCTCCGCCAAGGACGTCCACCGCTTCACCCACCACGACTTCGTGGACCGCGTGGGACTCGCGGCCACCATCGGCGGCGACTTCATCGCCACCGTGCGCTACGACCGGATCGGCGCCGACGGCATGCCCGCCTCCGCGCCGGCCGACGAGGCCGAGGTCGCTTTCCTGGTCCAGGACGCGCACCAGGGCCGCGGGGTCGCCTCGGCCCTCTTGGAGCACATCGCGGCCGTCGCGCGCGAGCGCGGCATCCGCCGGTTCGCCGCCGAGGTGCTGCCCGCCAACACCAAGATGATCAAAGTGTTCAGGGACGCCGGGTACTCCCAGAAGCGCAGCTTCGAGGACGGCGTCGTACGCCTGGAGTTCGATCTCGAACCCACCGACCGCTCGCTGGCCGTGCAGCGCGCGCGGGAGCAGCGCGCCGAGGCCCGTTCGGTGCGGCGGCTGCTCGCGCCCGGGTCCGTCGCCGTCATCGGCGTCGGCCGCGTGCCCGGCGGGGTGGGCCGCAGCATCCTCGACAACATCCGCGAGGCCGGCTTCACCGGCCGTCTGCACGCCGTGAACCGGGCCTTCCCCGAGGGGCGCAAGGACATCGACGGTGTGCCCGCCCACCGGTCGGTGCGGGAGATCGACGGCCCGGTGGATCTCGCCGTGGTCGCCGTGCCCGCCGATCATGTGCCCGAGGTCGTCGCCGAGTGCGGCGAACACGGCGTCCAGGGGCTGGTCGTGGTCTCCGCCGGGTACGCCGAGAGCGGCCCGGAGGGCAAGGCGCGCCAGCGTGAACTCGTACAGCACGCGCGCGCGTACGGGATGCGGCTCATCGGGCCCAACGCCTTCGGCATCATCAACACCTCGCCGGACGTCCGGCTGAACGCCTCCCTGGCGCCCGAGCCGCCCCGCCCCGGCCGCATTGGCCTGTTCGCCCAGTCCGGCGCCATCGGCATCGCGCTGCTGTCCCGGCTGGACCGGCGCGGCGGCGGAGTCACCGGCATCACGGGCGTGTCGACCTTCGTCTCGTCCGGCAACCGCGCGGACGTCTCCGGCAACGACGTCCTCCAGTACTGGTACGACGACCCGGACACCGATGTCGCCCTCATGTACCTCGAATCCATCGGCAACCCCCGCAAGTTCACCCGCCTCGCGCGCCGCACCGCCGCGGCGAAGCCCCTCGTCGTGGTGCAGGGCGCGCGACACGCCGGGGCAGCGCCCCAAGGGCATGCCGTACGCGCCACCCGGCTGCCCAGCGAGACGGTGTCCGCGCTGCTGCGGCAGGCCGGTGTGATCCGGGTCGACACCATCACCGAACTGGTCGACACCGCCCTCCTCCTCGCCCGCCAGCCACTGCCCGCCGGGCCGCGCGTGGCGATCCTCGGGAACTCCGAGTCCCTGGGACTGCTGACCTACGACGCCTGCCTGTCCGAGGGGCTGCGCCCCTTGCCGCCGCTCGACCTCACCACCGGCGCGTCCCCCGCGGACTTCCGGCGGGCGCTGGCACGCGCGCTGGCCGACGACACCTGTGACGCGGTCGTGGTGACCGCGATGCCGGCCATCGGGAAGGTTTCCGCCGGTGACGAAGCCCTCGCCCAGGCCCTCAGATCGGCCACGCCCGGGCCCGCCACCAAGCCGGTGCTCGTGGTCCACGTGGAACTGGGCGGCCTAGCCGAGGCCCTGTCGGCGGCCACGAGCACGGCGCCACTGCCCGGGACCGGTACGGCGGCGGTGTCCGTGTCCGTGCCGAGTACGGCACCAGCGCCCGCGCCCGGTACGGCACCAGCGCCTATGACCGATACGACACCAGGGTCACTGACCGATACGGCACCAGGGCCACTGACCGGTAGGGCTCCACGGGCCACCACCGGTCCCTCCACGGTCACCCCGGCCGCCACCCCGGCCCCCACCGCATCCGAGGCATCCGGCCCATCCGGCCCATCCGACGCCCCCGGCCTCCCGCCCCCCGAGGACCCGGCCGGCCCCATCCCCGCCTACCCCGCCGCCGAACGAGCGGTACGCGCGCTGGCGGAAGCGATCCGTTACGGACAGTGGCGGCGCGAGGCCGCCGACCCCGGCAGGGTGCCCGAGTACGACGACATCGACGAGAAGGGCGCCGCCCGGCTGATCGACGGCCTCCTCACGCGCGGGCAGGGCCTCACCCTCGGCGCGCAGGACACCTGCGAGCTGCTCGCGCGATACGGCGTCGCGGTCCAGCGCGCGCTGCCCGCGCCGACCCCCGAGGCCGCCGCCTCCGCCGCGCGGGACCTCGGCTACCCCGTCGCCCTCAAGGCCACCGCCCCGCATCTGCGGCACCGCGCGGACCTCGGCGGCGTACGGCTCGACCTCGCGGACGAGGAGCAGCTGGTACGGGCGTACGCCGAGCTGAACGAGCTGTTCGGGACGCCGGAAGAACTACGGCCGGTCGTGCAGCGCATGGCACCGCGTGGCGTCGACACGGTCGTCCGCGCGGTGATCGATCCGGCGGCGGGCGCGGTCCTGTCGTTCGGCCTGGCCGGGGCGGCGACGCAACTCCTGGGCGATGTCGCGCACCGGCTGATCCCGGTCACCGACCGCGACGCGGCCTCCCTGATCCGCTCGATCCGCACGGCCCCGCTCCTCTTCGGCTGGCGCGGCTCCGCGCCCGTGGACACCCCCGCGCTGGAGGAACTGCTGCTCCGCGTCTCTCGGCTGGTCGACGACCATCCCGAGGTCATCGCGGTCACCCTGGAACCAGTCGTCGTCGCCCCGGCCACCCTCACCGTCCTCGGCGCGTCCGTCCGCCTGGCACCCCCACCGGCCCGCGACGACCTGGGCCCCCGGACGCTGCCGACGTACTGAGTACTGACGCCGACGGGCCGGCCAAGGGGGCGGCGTGTCAGGCGTCTTGGACAAGGAACAGGTCGTCCACAGGGAACACGTCTAGCGCGCGGAGCATGAACCGTCCCTCCCTGGCCACGCCCGGCAGCCCAGCCAGCCACGACGCGCGCATGGCGAGGATTCCCGACCCCGATCCACGACCCCGATCCACGACCCCGGTCCACGACCGCCGGGCCACGCCGACCCGCGCCTCCCAGCGCCACGCCGGTCCGCCCGCCCGGGGCGCGCGCCGACCACACCCTCACGGACGCCGCCCCCACCCCACCCGCAACCGGCACCCTCCCCTCCCCACAAGCCCCACCAGCACCCCACCACCCCCCAAATCCCACCCACCCCCCGCCCGAAAGAAACCGCCCGCACCCCCGTTGTTCGATTGACCCGGGTTGGTCTTGACTGGCCCGGACCGGCCCTATCCGGGGATTAGGATGGACGGCATGGCCAAGACCAGTACGACGACCCAGGGGCTGCGTGCGGCGATCGAGCGCAGCGGCTACTACCCGGCCCTCGTGGCCGACGCGGTGGAGGCCGCTGTGGGCGGCGAGCCCATCCGGTCGTACCTGGTCCACCAGGAGACCACGTTCGACCAGAACGAGGTCCGCCGGCATGTCACCGTGCTGGTGCTCACGGACAACCGCTTCATCGTCAGCCACACCGACGAGCAGGCCGCCGACAGCACCTCGCCCACCCCGTACGCCACCACCTCCACCGAGTCGGTCAAGCTCGGCCGGATCTCGTCGGTCGTGGTCAGCCGCGTGGTCGCGAACCCGGAGAAGTACCGGCCGGGCACCCTGCCCCGCGAGATCGTGCTGACCATCGGCTGGGGCGCCGTCTCCCGCATCGATCTGGAGCCCGCCGCCTGCGGCGACCCGAACTGCGAGGCGGATCACGGCTACACGGGCAGCTCCACGGCCGACGACCTCAGCCTGCGGGTCAGCGAGGCCGGGGACGGTCCGGAGACCGTCCGGGAGGCCCTCGCCTTCGCCCAGGCCATCTCCGAGGCGACCGCGGGCATCACCCGCTGATGGCCGCGCCCGCAATGGCCGGTTCCGCCGACTGGGACGGCCACCCCGAGCTTCTCGCCGTCGACTCCGCCCCCCGCCCCGCCTACGGCACCGGCTCCCTGGCCGATCTGCTGCCGACCCTGGCGGCCGGCCTGGGCGTGCCCGGCATGACCGCCGCGATCGCCGAGCTGACCCCGGCCGACCGGGTCTGTGTCTTCCTGGTCGACGGCCTCGGCTGGGAGCAGATCAAGGAGCACCCCGACGAGGCCCCGTATCTGACCTCGCTGCTCGGCAGCTCGCGCGGCGGCACCGGCACCCCGCTGACCACCGCCTACCCGGCGACCACCGCGACCTCCCTGGCCTCCTTCGGCACCGGCCTGCCGCCCGGCGCGCACGGCCTCCCCGGCTACACGGTGCGTGATCCGGCCACCGGCGGGCTGATGAACCAGCTGCGCTGGCAGCCCTGGACCGAGCCGTCCGTGTGGCAGCCGTACCCCACCGTGTTCGAATTGGCGGACGCGGCGGGTGTGCACGCCGCCCAGGTCTCCTCCCCGATCTTCCAGAACACCCCGCTGACCAAGGTCGCGCTCAGCGGCGGCGCCTTCCACGGGCGGCTGACGGGCGAGGAGCGCATGGACCTGGCGGCCGAGCAACTGGCCGTCGGCGACCGCTCCCTGGTCTACACGTACTACGCCGAACTCGACGGCGCCGGCCACCGCTACGGCGTCGACTCCGATACCTGGCGCGGCCAGCTGATGTACGTCGACCGGCTGGTCCAGCGCCTCGCCGAGCAACTGCCCCCGCGCTCCGCGCTGTACGTCACCGCCGACCACGGCATGGTCGACGTGCCCTTCGACGACGAGCACCGCATCGACTTCGACCTCGACTGGGAACTGCGCGCGGGCGTCGCCCTGCTCGGCGGCGAGGGCCGCGCCCGTCATGTCTACGCGCTCCCCGGCGCCGAGAACGACGTCCTGACCTGCTGGCGCGAGGTGCTCGGCGACCGCTTCTGGGTGGCCTCGCGGGACGAGGCGATCGAGGCCGGCTGGTTCGGCCCGCGGATCGACGAACGCGTCCACGCGCGCGTGGGCGATGTCATCGCCGCCGCGCGGGACGACGTCCTGATCATCGCCTCGGAGCGCGAGCCCAAGGAATCGGCCATGGTCGGCAACCATGGCTCGATGACCCCCGCCGAGCAGTTCGTCCCACTGCTCGAAGTACGCTCCTGACGGTCTCCCGCCCCGACACCCCGGCACACCCCGACACCGCCCGAAAGGTGCGCACCACCCCATGCCCGAGCTGGTCTTCTTCTCCGGAACGATGGACTGTGGGAAGTCGACCCTCGCCCTCCAGATCGAGCACAACCGCTCCGCGCGGGGCCTCCAGGGCGTGATCTTCACCCGCGACGACCGCGCGGGCGAAGGAAAACTCTCCTCACGCCTCGGCCTGGTGACCGACGCCGTGGAGGTCCCCGACGCCATGGACCTGTACGCGTATCTCGTCGACCATCTCTCGCGGGGCGGGCGCGCGGACTATGTCATCGCGGACGAGGCGCAGTTCCTCGCACCGGACCAGATCGACCAGCTCGCGCGCGTGGTGGACGATCTGGGCCTGGACGTCTATGCGTTCGGCATCACGACCGACTTCCGCAGCAAGCTCTTCCCCGGCTCCCAGCGGCTGGTGGAACTCGCCGACCGGGTCGAGGTGCTCCAGGTCGAGGCGCTGTGCTGGTGCGGCGCCCGAGCCACCCACAACGCCCGCACGGTGGGTGGTCAGATGGTCGTCGAGGGCGAGCAGGTCGTGGTGGGCGACGTGGGCGTGACCGCTGAGGTCGTGGGCTACGAGGTACTGTGCCGCCGCCACCATCGCAAGCGAATGACGAGCGGGTCGGCCCGAGCGGGCGCTCTGTCGCCCGATGTGCTGCCGGTCACGTCGGCCTGACCCAGCCGCACAGGGCGATCTCCGGCCCTTGCATCCCGGGCCCGCCCACGAGCACGAGCCAGCCCAAGAACCCGCCGCAAGGGCACCCGCGCCCGCCCCCGCCTCACCCAGCCCGCTGCACCAGCGAGAACCGTGCCCCTTCCGGATCCGCCACCACCGCCACCCGCCCGTGCTCACTGTCCCGGACGGCGCCCAGCACCTGCCCGCCCAGCTCGGCCAGCCGTTCGAGCGCCCGCTCCGTCTCGGCGACTTCGAAGTACGTCATCCAGTGCGGCCCCCGATCTCGTGGCAGGGCGCTGCCCACCCCCTCGATCGCGGCGACCGGCCGCCCTTCGACGAGCAGGGTCACGTGATCGACGTCGGGAGACTCCGCTGCCACCGGCTCGAAACCGAACACCGTCTCGTAGAACTTCGCGACGCCCACCGTGTCGAAGGTCCGCAGCTCGTTCCACGCGGGCGTGCCGGGCACCTCGGAGACCGCTGTGCCAGGATGCTCCGCCCCTTGCCAGATCCCGAACACGGCGCCCGCCGGATCCGACCCGATGGCCATCCGGCCCGCCTCGGCCGCGTCCAGCGGACCCACCCCGATCGTGCCGCCGCACAGCCGCACCATGTCGGCCGTGGCGTCCACATCGTCCGACGCCAGATACGGCGTCCAGGCGACCGGCAGTTGGCGGTCCGGCGGCAGCGTGCCGATGCCCGCGACCTCCCGTCCGCCGAGCAGCGCCCGCACATAGGCGCCCAGTTGCTGCGGCCCGGGACGGAACTCCCAGCCGAACAGCTCGCGGTAGAAGTCCTGGGTCGCCTCCAGCCCGTGCACCATCAGACTCACCCAGCAGGGCGTGCCGGGCGCGTACCGCGCGCGTCCCGCGCCGGTCGACCCCCGTGCCTCGGTCATCGTCACTCTCTCCTCGGCCCCTCACAGCAGCCGCCTCGAATCCGCACTCAGCACCCCCGTGTCCGCACAGAGCGCCGTTCCGGCGCCGGGGTTCCGCTCCCCATGCCCGGAACCGGTGTCTTCGGGCCATCCCTGGTGTCTCCGTGCCCAGACCCCGCGTCCCCGAGCCTGCACCCGGCCCCGGCATCGCCAGGCCATTCCCGGCGACTCCATGCCCGTATTGCCCACGTACTCACGCCCAGGCCCCCTACCGATGCTCGCACCCCAGGACGCCCCGCGCCCCGTGGCCACGCCGCCGATCCCGGCACCCGCGACGAGGGCCACGCCGCCCACCCAGGGCACCCGCCCGGAGCATGCCCGCCCAGAGCATGCCCGCCCAGCACGCCAGGTGACCGAGCCCGCCCGGCCCCGTACCGCACGTGACCGCGCCCGCCCGGCGGAGCAGAGTAGTCGGACACGCACGCTCCGGCCACCCCGTGCGCAAGGATGGTGGCCATGAACGCCATCATCTCCGCATCCGAACTCGTGAGCGACCTGGCGGGCGCCGAGCCGCCGGTGCTGCTCGACGTCCGCTGGCAGCTCAGCGTGGCCAAGGCGGCCGGCGAGCCGCCCTTCGACGGCCGTGCCGCGTACACCGAGGGCCACATCCCGGGTGCCGTCTATGTCGACCTGGACGAGGAACTGGCCGGGACACCGGGCGCGCGGGGCCGGCATCCGCTGCCGGACCCGGCGGCCTTCGGCGCCGCGATGCGCCGGGCCGGGGTCTCGGCCGGGACGCCGGTCGTCGTCTACGACGGCGGTCAGGGTTGGGCGGCGGCACGCGCGTGGTGGCTGCTGAGCTGGACGGGGCACCCGCGTGTGCGGGTCCTCGACGGCGGGTTGCCGGCGTGGGAGGGCCCTCTATCGACGGACGCTCCGACGCCCGGCGAGGGCGATTTCCAGCCGGTTCCGGGCGCCTCCGGACTGCTCGACGCCGATGGCGCGGCGGCGCTGGCCCGCGCGGGGGTGCTGTTCGACGCCCGCGCGGGGGAGCGGTACCGGGGCGAGGTCGAGCCGATCGACCGGGTCGGCGGCCACATCCCGGGCGCGGTGTCCGCGCCGACCGGGGAGAACGTCGCCGAGGACGGCCGCTTCCTGCCCGCCGACAAACTGGCGGAGCGCTTCCGCTCGCTCGGCGCGACCGACGGCACGGAGGTCGGTGTGTACTGCGGCTCGGGCGTGTCCGGCGCCCACGAGGTGCTCGCCCTGGCGGTCGCCGGCCTCCCGGCCGCGCTGTACGTCGGTTCGTGGTCGGAGTGGTCCTCGGACCCGGCACGCCCGGTGGCGGTGGGCTCGGACCCGCAGTAGCGGCACAACGGTCCCCGCATCAACCGTGGACGAATCAGGTAGTCCGACGCCCCCGATCAACCATGGACGGACCGGTCAAGTCGACAGCCCGAGTCCACCCATGTAGGGACAACGCAGGTACACCAAAGCCCCCGCGTCCACTCATGGACGTACCCGTCACGCAAAGGACCCGTGTCCACCCATGGACACGGGCCCTGACTCCTACCGGAGGATCACGGTCCTGCAACCGCCAACCGCCGCGGCTCACTCCTGCTTCTTGCGTCGCGTCCCGAACACGATCTCGTCCCAGCTCGGGACGGCGGCGCGGCGGCCGGGGCGGACGCCGTCGGCCTCGGCCTGGCGGTCGGTCGCGCCGACCAGCCGGTCCCGGTGGCTGCCCACCGAGCGTGGCATGAGGACATCGGCGTAGGCGGACCCGGCCGATGCGGCGGGCGCCGGGGGCTCCTCGGATTCCGGCTGGGCCGCGGGCTCCTCCGCCGCGGGCTCCGCCGGACGCTCGGGGACCACCAGGTCGCCGCGGAAGCTGGGTACCGCCTCCAGGAGGCTGGTCAGCGAGTCCCGCTCGCTGACCGGCTCCTCCATGGGCTCGGGCGCCGGGGGCAGGCTCGGGCGCTCACGGTCGGTGCCACGGTCCAGCGGCCGGTCGCGAGGCAGCCGGGCGATCCGGGGCACGAAGGGGAAGCTGGGTTCGGGCGTGCCGAGGTCGTCGGACTCGCCGATCAGCGAGCGGGCCTCGTCGTCGACCGCCTGGACCAGCCGGCGCGGCGGGTCGTACGTCCAGCCCGCCGCGTGCGGTTCGCCCGCGACCCGGTAGACCAGCAGCACCTCCCAGGTGCCGTCGTCACGGCGCCAGGAGTCCCACTGGACGGTCTCCTTCTCCGCGCCGCGCAGCGTCAGCCGCTCCTGCACGGCCTCGCCGAGCAGCGGTCCGGAGTTCTCGCCGGGGCGGCGCACCGGGGTCTTGCGAGCGCGCTCGGCCATGAAGGCGCGCTCGGCCAGGACGGGACCCTCGAAACGGCGTACGCGGTCGACGGGGATGCCGGCCATCTGCGCGACCTCTTCCGCGGTCGCGCCGGCGCGTATGCGTGCCTGGATGTCGCGGGGGCGGAGGTGGCTCTCCACCTCGATCTCGATCTGGCCGAGGCGGGGTCGGTCGCCGCGCACGGCGGCCCGCAGCCGTTCGTCGATCGGGAGGGTGTACTCCGTTGCGTCGGCAGCCTTGAGCACCAGCCGTGTGCCGTCATTGGAGACGGCCACGACACGCAGTTCGGGCATGGGGACCTCCCGGGTGGTGCCTGCCGACGTCACCTGCGTCGCTGCTTCCGCTAGTCGAGTGTGGCCTGCCCGGGTGCAGCCTGCCACAACCTTGCCGAGTTGCCCGGCGTGTCGGGCACGGGCCCTGGTCCGCCGTTATGGCACGGTTACCTGTTCGCAACGCAAAGTGACCGAAATTGTCACCCTGTGCAGCAAGCCCCCTCCTGGCGGTCCTTCCTGGATCCGGACACCCCGAAAGGAGACCGGGCCCAGGGCTCGCAACAGTACTCCATATGGACCATGTGCGTGGGTGGGCACGCCGCCCAACTTCCGGCAAGGGGTGCCGCGTCGCCATGGCCGGGCGGTTGCGGCGATCATGAAAGTGGCGAACTTCACGGAAACCCAGAAAGCGGAACTATCGGTTTCGTCGGGACGTCCCCTATTCGTACAACTGACCGACCAGGTACGGGAAAGGCAGGCAAGATCCCGGAATGCGTGAAAGGCCCGATGTCGTGCAGGAGCCGGACACCGGGGAGGAGGTGAAGAGGAAGCGTCTCGATCTCAGCGTGCCCCAGGTCGCGGGCGGTGCGATCGCGGCCGTGCTCGCCGCCAAACTCGCCTCCTCCTTCGGGGTGTACGGCACCATCCTCGGCGCGGGTCTGGTCAGCGTCGTCGCCACCTGCGGCGGCTCGGTCTTCCAGCATTTCTTCACCCGCACCGGCGAACAGCTCCGCGACGTGGCGACCCCCGCAAGCCCCGCCCCCGCGACCCCCGGACCGGCCCCCGCGCCCCCCGGGCCCGCCTCCGGACCGGCCCCCGCGATCACCGCCGCCACCGGCCCGCACCCGCAGGCCCCCGGCGCCCCGCCAGAGCCCGGCGAGTTCACCGAGGGAACCCTCTACCGGGCCCGCGCGAAAGGCTGGAAACGCCCGCTTCTCGCGGCGGCGCTGGTCTTCGGCGTGGCCATGGCCGGAATCACCACCTACGAACTGACCTCCGGCGAGAACCTCAGCGGCGGAAGCGGCACCACCGTCGGCGACGCCTTCACCGGCGGAAGCCAGTCCTCCACGAACCCCGGCGACTCCGGCCCGGGAGACGATTCCGGTACGACGCCCGGGCCCGGCGCGAGCGAATCCACTCCCGGCGCCACCCCGACCGACGGCACCACCCCCGGCGGCGGCACGTCCGGAAGCAGCCCCACCCAGACGCCCAGCGCCCCGCAGGACACCCCCGGCGACAGCCCGGGATCCGGCTCCACGAGCGGCACGGACGGGTCGGGCGGCACAAACGGCTCCGACGGCTCCGGCGGCGCTACAAGCCCGGACCCCGCCGCGCCGCCCCCGCCGCCCAGTGCGCCCCCTACGACCCCAGGACCCGACGCAGATAGTCGTTCTGGAACCGCCGCTCCGGATCAAGCCGGTCCCGCAACGCCGTGAACTCCGCGAACCGCGGATAGACGCCGGCGAAGTACTCCGCGTCGCGCGTGTGGACCTTGCCCCAGTGCGGCCGTCCCTCGTGCGCGATGAAGATCCGCTCCGCGGCGGTGAAGTACGCCTGGTAGGGCGTCCCCCGGAACATGTGCACGGCGATGTACGCGCTGTCGCGCCCCGCGGCGGTCGACAGGGCGATGTCGTCGGCCGGGGCGGTGCGCACCTCCACCGGGTAGCTGATCCGCAGCCGGGAGCGGTCGATCATGGCCTTCAGCTCGCGCAGGGTATCCGCCAGGGCGGCGCGCGGAACGGCGTACTCCATCTCCACGAACCGCACTCGGCGCGGGGAGGTGTAGACCTTGTACGGGATGTCGGTGTAGGTGCGCGCCGACCAGCCGTGGCTGGCGGCCTTCGCTATGGCGGGGACCGTGGCGGGGACGGCCCGGCCGACCAGGTTCGCCACCTGCCAGACCCCGTTCGAGAGGAACTCCTCCTCCAGCCAGGCGCTGAACCGGCCGACGGGCTGTTCGGGGCCCGCGCTGCGGTTGTTGCGCTTGGTGCTGCACCGCTCGGTGTGCGGGAACCAGTAGAACTCGAAGTGCTCGTTCTCCGCCCACAGCTCGTCGAACTCGGCCAGGACCTGCCCGAACGGCATCGGCTCCTCGCGCGCGGTGAGCAGGAAGACCGGCTCCACGGCGAAGGTGAGCGCCGTGATGACACCCAGGGCGCCGAGCCCGACACGCGCGGCGGCGAAGACGTCCGCGTTCTCCTTCTCGGAGCAGGTCAGCACCGTGCCGTCCGCGGTGACCAGCTCCAGCGCCTTGATCTGGGCGGAGAGCGAGGCGCACTCGCGGCCGGTGCCATGGGTGCCGGTACTGGTGGCGCCGGAGACCGTCTGCTCCATGATGTCGCCCATGTTGGCCAGCGACAGGCCCTCGCGGGCCAGGGCTATGTTGAGTCGCTTGAGCGGAGTGCCCGCCTCCACCGTGACCGTCCCGGCGTCGCGGTCAATGTTGCGTATCCCGGTCAACAGTTGAGGGCAGATCAATACACCGTCGGTGGCGGCCACCGAGGTGAAGGAATGCCCGCTGCCGGCCGCCTTCACCGGCAGCCCGTCCTCGGCGGCCGAGCGGAGCGCCGCGACCAGTTCCTCGACCGAAGCGGGCGTGACCTCGCGCGCGGGACGCACGATCACATTGCCGCCCCAGTTACGCCATGTGCCGTTCTTCCCGCTCGTTGTGCTGCCCAACGGAGCCTCCCCGACCCGGTGCCGGCCGCTTGAGCCGGCGGTACCCGAGGAAACCGACCGCCGCCGCGGCGGCCCCGGCGATCGCCGGAACCACGTATCCGGCGCGCGCCCCGGCCGCGTCGATCACCCAGCCGGACACGGAGGCGCCGAGGGCGACCCCCACCGCTAGTCCCGTGCTGGTCCAGGTCATGCCCTCGGTCAGTTGCGCGCGTGGTACGTGCTGCTCGACGAGGGACATCGTCGTGATCATCGTCGGAGCGATGGACAGACCCGCGAGGAACAGCGCCACGGCCAGAAACGGCAAGTTTCCGACCAGTAGGAGGGGGATCATACTCACGGCCGTGCCGCACACGCCCAGCAGCCAGCGGGGTTCCGGTGCCCTCTTGAAGTGCAGCAGGCCGAAGAGGAGGCCGGCGAGACAGGAACCCGCCGCGTACACCGCGAGCACCAGGCTCGCCATGTTCTTGTGGCCCTGCTCCTCGGCGAAGGCCACGGTGACCACGTCGACCGCACCGAAGATCGCGCCGATCGCCACGAACGTCACCACCAGCACCTGAAGCCCGGGCGAGCGCATCGCGGAGCGCTTGCTGTGCTGCTCGCGCGGGTGCGGCGCGGGCTCGGTGGCCCGCTGCGCGGTCAGCCAGAAGACCCCCACCGCCAGGAAACAGGCCGCCAGCAGCGGCCCCGCCTCCGGGAACCAGGCCGTGGACAGGCCGATGGAGATGATCGGCCCGAAGATGAAGCACACCTCGTCGACCACCGACTCGAACGAGTACGCGGTGTGCAGCTTCGGCGTCCCCCGGTACAGGACCGCCCACCGCGCCCGCACCATCGCCCCCACGCTCGGCACACAGCCGATGCCGACACAGGCCACGAACAGCACCCAGTCCGGCCACGAGTAGTGCGCCGCGAACAGCAGCAGCGCCGCCGCCGAGAGCGCCACCAGCGTGGCCGGGCGCAGCACCCGCCGCTGCCCGTGCCGGTCCACCAGCCGGGACACCTGCGGCCCCGCGACCGCCGCCGACAGCGCGATGGTCGCCGACAGCGCGCCCGCCAGTCCGTACCGGCCGGTGATCTGCGACACCATCGTCACCACGCCGATGCCCATCATCGACAGCGGCATCCGGCCGAGGAACCCGGCCAGAGCAAAACCCTTGGTGCCGGGGACGGCGAACAGGGCGCGATAGGGGCTGGGCACGTGCGGCTCCGGCGGTTCGGTACGGGTATACGGGCCGAAGGCGCCGGTGACCGCGCCGGAGGAACCGGTCACCGCCGGGTACGGCTCGCCTCGGCTGAACGGTGCCTCTCGGCCGGGTCAGGCGCATAGATGGCCGATACAGCTTACGAGTGGGGTGACCCTAACGCACCCGTCCGGACGAGCCTCCACCGCGCCCCCCGGCCGGTGCCCGCGCTGTCAGTGCCGGGTGGCAGGATCGAAGACATGCCAGACGCGCTCGATGCCAGCCCCTACGACGCCCTGCTCCTGCTCTCCTTCGGCGGCCCCGAAGGACCGGACGACGTGGTTCCGTTCCTGGAGAACGTGACACGCGGGCGCGGCATCCCCAAGGAACGCCTCAAGGAAGTCGGCCGCCACTACTTCCTGTTCGGCGGAGTCAGCCCCATCAACGAGCAGAACCGCGCCCTGCTCGACGCCCTCCGCAAGGACTTCGCCGGCCACGGCCTCGATCTGCCGCTCTACTGGGGCAACCGCAACTGGGCGCCCTACCTGACCGACACCCTGCGCGACATGGTCCGCGACGGCCGCCGCCGGATCCTGACCATCGCCACCAGCGCCTACACCTCGTACTCCGGCTGCCGCCAGTACCGCGAGAACCTGGCCGATGCCCTGGCCACCCTCCGCGCGGAGGGCCTGGACCTCCCCCGGGTCGACAAACTCCGCCAGTACTTCAACCACCCCGGCTTCGTCGAGCCCATGATCGACGGCGTGCTCGACTCCCTGGCCGACCTCCCCGCGGATGTCCGCGACGGCGCCCATCTCGCCTTCTCCACCCACTCCATCCCGAACACCGCCGCCGACACCTCCGGCCCCCCCGAGGGCCACGGCGACGGCGGCGCGTACGTCCGGGAGCACCTGGACGTGGCCCGGCTGATCGCCGACGCCGTCCGTGAGCGCACGGGCGTCGATCACCCCTGGCGGCTCGTCTACCAGTCCCGTTCCGGCGCCCCGCACATCCCCTGGCTGGAGCCCGACATCTGCGACCACCTGGAGGACCTGCACGGCGCGGGCACCCCCGCCGTGGTCGTGGCCCCCATCGGCTTCGTCTCCGACCACATGGAGGTCCTCTACGACCTCGACACGGAGGCCAAGGACAAGGCGGCGGAACTGAACCTCCCGTACCGCCGCTCGGCGACCGTGGGCGCCGACCCCCGCTTCGCCGCCGCGATCCGCGACCTGGTCGCCGAGCGCGCGCGCACCGAGCGCGGCGCCCAGGCCACCCCCTGTGTCCTGGGCACCCTCGGCGCGAGCCACCACCTCTGCCCGGTCGGCTGCTGCCCCGCCCGCACCCCGCGCCCCGCAGCAGCCGGCGCCGACAGCCCCTACGCGTGAGGACCCCCGTGACGGACCCCCTGCACACCGAGCTGCTCACCCTCGCCCAGCGGGCCGCCACGCGCGCGGGGGCCCTGCTCCGCGACGGCCGCCCCGCCGACCTGGCGGTCGCCGCGACCAAATCCAGCCCGATCGACGTCGTCACCGAGATGGACATCGCCGCGGAGAAACTGATCACCGACGTGATCTCCGAAGCCCGCCCCGACGACGGCTTCCTGGGCGAGGAGGGCGCCTCCGCCGAGGGCAGCAGCGGCATCCGCTGGGTGATCGACCCGCTCGACGGCACGGTGAACTACCTCTACGGCCTGCCCACCTGGTCCGTCTCCATCGCCGCCGAGCAGGACGGCGAGCGGGTCGTCGGCGTCGTGGCGGTCCCCATGCGCGGCGAGTCCTTCCACGCCGTCCGCGGCACCGGCGCCTGGGCCACCGGTGCCTGGGACGGGGAACGCCGGCTGGCCTGCCGCCCGGCCCCGCCCCTGGAGCAGTCCCTGGTGTCCACGGGCTTCAACTACGTCGCCGAGGTCCGCGCCCATCAGGCCCAGGTGGCCGCCCGGCTCATCCCCCTCCTGCGCGACATCCGCCGCGGCGGATCGGCCGCCGTCGACCTCTGCGACCTGGCCGCCGGCCGCCTGGACGGCTACTACGAGCGTGGCCTGAACGCGTGGGACGTGGCCGCGGGCGACCTGATCGCCCGGGAAGCGGGCGCCCTGACCGGAGGCCGCCCCGGAGAGCGCCCGTCACGGGACCTGACGGTCGCGGGGACGCCCGGGGTGTTCGAGGCGCTCCAGGGGCTGCTGGAGGACTTCGGGGCCTGGCACGACTGACGCCCCCCAGAGCGGCCCGCTGCCGGACCCAGGGCGTGGGCCCGCCAACCCGCACGATGCCGACGCGCCGGCCGTGAGAGAGCCGCAGGGGTGCGCCGGTGTCACCAACGCCCTCACCGCACACGACAGGGCCCCGGCGCTGGATCGCCGGGGCCCTGTCGTGTCGGCCGGGTGCTGGTCAGACGCTGGGAACGCCGATCTCCACGCCATGTTCGGCGGCGAGGCGGCGCAGGTCGTCGAGTTCGCCCTGCTCGACCTCGACGAGGAAGTCGTCGCCCTCGTCCTGCGCCCGCGTCAGGTCGGACTCGGTCGCCCTTATGCGCTGCAGAAGTCCTGCGGTGAAAGCGTCCATGCTGCGCCCCCTCGTCCTGGGTCGTGGGTCTGTGGCACGGGGGTGTGCCGTCGGGAAGGGGCGATCACGCCGATGCGGGTGCCCAGCGCTGCCGCGCCGGGCGGCGACGGTGCCGGACACCCACGCCCGCTCTGCGGCAAAGCGGAGCACGGAGGCGCCGCGTGATGCGACGGTGCGTGCAGAGCGTGATCGCGGGGTGTAAAGCCGTCCTCCCCCCGCTTCCTTCCGTGGAAACCTCAACCGGAGGAGAAAATCCGGCATTCCCGGGGCCCCGCGAAAATCTTGCCGTCGGGCCCGCAGAGGCTCTCCCGGGCGGGACCGGGCGGGGCCGCGCACCGGCTTACCCCCGACTTATGACCGAAAAGGGCAGGATGGAGGCCAACACCCCCAAGCGAACCCTGCCCGCGCGTGCCCCTACGCAGCGTGGGCGGGACATCAGGAAGGACTAGCGACGTGCGCGTACTCGTCGTCGAGGACGAGCAACTGCTCGCCGATGCGGTGGCCACCGGACTGCGCCGGGAGGCTATGGCCGTCGACGTCGTGTACGACGGTGCGGCCGCCCTGGAGCGCATCGGCGTCAACGACTATGACGTGGTCGTACTCGACCGCGACCTGCCTCTGGTGCACGGTGACGACGTCTGCCGCAAGATCGTCGAGCTGGGCATGCCCACGCGGGTGCTGATGCTGACGGCGTCCGGTGATGTCAGCGACCGGGTGGAGGGCCTGGAGATCGGCGCCGACGACTATCTCCCGAAGCCCTTCGCCTTCAGCGAGCTGATCGCGCGCGTGCGCGCCCTCGGCCGGCGCACCAGCGTGCCGCTGCCGCCGGTCCTGGAGCGGGCCGGCATCAAGCTCGACCCCAACCGCCGTGAGGTCTTCCGCGACGGCCGGGAGATCCAGCTGGCGCCGAAGGAGTTCGCGGTGCTGGAGGTGCTGATGCGCAGCGAGGGCGCGGTGGTCTCCGCCGAGCAGCTCCTGGAGAAGGCGTGGGACGAGAACACGGACCCGTTCACCAACGTCGTGCGGGTGACCGTGATGACGCTGCGCCGCAAGCTGGGCGAGCCCCCGGTGATCGTGACCGTGCCCGGCTCCGGATACCGGATCTGATCCAGGGTGGCCGCCACACCCGCGCCTCCCCAGGCGCCTCCGAAACCCACCTGGGACCCCCGCAGGCCGGTGCCGCCCGTGCCCTGGCTGCGCCCGACCATCCGGATAAGGCTCACGCTGCTGTACGGCGGCATGTTCCTGATCGCCGGGATCCTGCTGCTGTCGATCATCTATCTGCTGGCCGCGCAGGCGCTGAATGTGGGCAGCGATCTGCCGTTCAAGATCGTCGAGGGCAAGATCTCCAGCGCGATCTGCAACTTCCCCGAACAGGGCTCGGCGACCGAGTTCAACAACGCGATGAACGACTGTGTGAACCAGCAGCGCCAGCACGCCCTGGACAACCTGCTCAGCCGTTCCCTGCTGGCCCTGCTGGGCCTCGCGGTGATCGCCTTTGCCTTCGGCTACGCGATGGCCGGCCGGGTCCTCTCGCCGCTCGGCCGGATCACCCGTACCGCCCGCGCGGTGGCCGGTTCGGACCTGTCCCGGCGGATCGAGCTGGACGGCCCGGACGACGAGCTGAAGGAGCTGGCGGACACCTTCGACGACATGCTGGAGCGCCTCCAGCGGGCCTTCACGGCCCAGCAGCGCTTCGTCGGCAACGCCTCCCATGAGCTGCGCACGCCGTTGGCGATCAATCGCACGCTCCTGGAGGTGCATCTGTCCGATCCGAACGCCCCGGTGGAGATGCAGCAGCTCGGCAAGACGTTGCTGGCCACCAACGAGCGCAGTGAGCAGCTGGTGGAAGGGCTGCTGCTGCTCGCGCGCAGCGACAACCAGATCGTCGAGCGCAAGCCCGTGGACATCGCGGAGGTGGCCGGGCAGGCCATCGACCAGGTGCACGCCGAGGCCGAGGCCAAGGGTGTGCGGATCCGCGGCACGCGCGAGGCGGCGGTGGTCCAGGGCAACGGTGTGCTGCTGGAGCGGATCGCGCTGAACCTCGTACAGAACGCCGTCCGGTACAACATCGCGGAGGACGGCTGGGTCGAGGTCACCACGGGTATTCAGCATGGGCACGCGGTGCTGGTGGTGGCGAACACCGGGCCGGTGGTGCCGGCGTACGAGATCGACAATCTTTTCGAGCCGTTCCGGCGGCTGCGGACCGAGCGCACGGGAAGTGACAAGGGTGTGGGCCTGGGCCTGTCCATCGCGCGGTCCGTGGCGAGGGCACATGGCGGGCATATCGCCGCCCAGCCCCGTGAAGGGGGTGGGCTGGTGATGAGAGTGACGCTCCCCGTCTGAGATCATGTCGCCGACACACGCGGGGATGTTCGCTTTGCGCGGAATTTTCGGGCTGGGATTGGATCAGACCAGTGTGTGATCGATCACAAGGGCGATTTTCCGGCCATCTACTCTCCGTGATCGTTTGGGCCAGGGGAAAGCCGGGAAAATCCTGGTTTTCCAGGGGTCTGATCACGGGAAGTACACGGTGAGATGCCTTTGAAGTGCACTATCCGGACCGTGTACGGTCCCGTTCGCCATCCCAGCCGATCACTCTTGAGGAGTCCGGTTGGGTGTCGATTGAGTAACAGACCTTGATGTGAGGCAAAATCTCCGCCTCGGGTCGGGCACAAGTCCGGCCTCTCACGCGTTACGTGCGCTGGAGACACCGCAGACACCCGGAGGGGGAGAGCGACATGGCAACCGACTACGACACCCCACGCAAGACCGACGATGACGTTGACTCGGACAGCCTCGAAGAGCTGAAGGCCCGGCGGAACGACAAGTCCGCCTCGGCCGTCGACGTGGATGAGTTCGAGGCCGCCGAGGGCCTTGAGCTTCCCGGAGCCGACCTCTCGAACGAGGAGTTGGCCGTCCGGGTCCTGCCCAAGCAGCAGGACGAGTTCACGTGCATGAGCTGCTTCCTGGTTCATCACCGCAGCCAGCTGGCCCGCGAGAAGAACGGTCAGCCGATCTGCCGCGACTGCGACTGAGGCGGGGTCGGGCATGACTGGCTCGACCCCTCCCTGGAAGCGCCGTTTTCCCGCGCGGAGAACGGACCCGGGGCCGTCCCAGGACGGTCCGTACGGCGAGCGTGACGACGAGCGAGGCCCTTCCATGACGGATTCCGGTACGGAACCCGTCCCCGGGTCGGCCTCGCTCGAACCGGCGGCCGGGGCCGACCTCCCGGTACCGCTGGAAGGTCCCGCGCCCGCCGCCCGTCGCAGGGCGGTGGTCATCCGGGACCGGGCCAGGGACCTGGCCGTGGAAGGCGCCCGCAAGGGCGGCAACCGGGCCAGGGCGTCCCTGGCCTATCTCGCGGACCGGCTGATCGAGCTGGCACCGCGGATCCCCGTACGGGATCTGGCGACCCTGCGCCGGCAGTTCCCGGGGCTCGGGCCCGAGCAGATCGCGGACAAGCTGGTGGCCGGCGCGGCGAACGCCTCGGCGACCGTCGGAGCCGGGGTCGGCGCGGCGGCGATGATGCCGGTGCCGCCCGCGATGCCGGCCGAGCTGGCCGCGGAGGTGACCGGCGTCGCCGCGATCGAACTGAAGCTGATCGCCGAGCTGCACGAGGTGTACGGGCAGCGACCGCCCGGCACGCTCGCGGAGCGCAGCACGGCCTATCTGCGCTCCTGGTCCGGGGAGCGCGGTATCGACGTGATGAAACCCGCGTCGGTCAATGCCGCCCTCGGCAGCCAGATGAAGCGCGAGCTGCGCCAGCAGATCATGAAGCGCATGGTGCGCAACATGCCCAACCTGATGCCGTTCATGGTGGGCGCCGCCGTGGGCGCGGTCATGAACCGCCGCGACACCAAGAAGCTCGCGAACCGCATCAGAACCGATCTGCGCAAGACGCAGGTCCCCTGGGAACAGCTGACCGAGCTGCCCACCCTGGAGCAGCCGGCCGAGCCGCTGCCGCTGGTACGCGACCCCAGAGAGCTGGGCCGCTGACCGGCCCGAGGGCCGGATGGACCGGGCCGGCCGCGTCGCCGGCCGGAGCCGCGGTCCGCAGCCGTTTCGGTCACCGCAGTCCCGGCCCGGCCCAACGCCGTTGCCGCCGGGCGGGGCCCCCACGACCCCGAGACCTCGACTGCTGAGGCCGCTACGCGGTTTGTGGGCTGGGGGGCTGGGTGGTCGGGCGGGTCGCGTCGCCGGTCGGGTCCGCAGCCGTTCAGGCCGTCGCCCTGGAGTTTCTCAGGCTGGCGCGCGTAGTCGTTCCCGCCGGCTGCCCGAGTCGGGAGTAGCGCCGCTGCCGTTGCTGCTGGGGCCCCGGAACCTGGGCCGCTGGGGCCTCGGACCGGGCTGTGGGCCGGGTGGTCGGTCGGGGTCGCGTCGCCGGTCGGGTCCGCAGCCGTTCAGGCCGTCGCCCCGGAACTGCTAA
>NZ_JBHTZD010000012.1:192161-249404 GCF_042790455.1 Streptomyces sp. NPDC056734 | reverse complement strand
GCGTTCCGGCTACAGGCCGTCGCCCGTAGCCGTTCAGGTCCGGTGGCCCGGAGTCGCGTCGCCGGTCGGGTCCGCAGCCGTTCAGGCCGTCGCCCCGGAACTGCTAAGGCCGTCGCCCGTAGGCGTTCCGGCTACAGGCCGTCGCCCGTAGCCGTTCAGGTCCGGTGGCCCGGAGTCGGGTCTATCGTCTCTGCTGGTGCCGCTGGGGCCCGAGAACGGAGTCGCTGACCGGATCGGAGGCCCGGCGGGCGGGGCGGGTCGGGTTGCCGGGCGGATCCGATCCGTAGCCGCACGGGCCCCGCCGATATCTGGCCGGGCTGATCTGTAGCCGCTCCGATCGCCGCCCCGCAGCCGCTCAGACCGCGCTGATCCGCAGTCCCTCACCAGGCTTCGCCGCCCCGCGAGTCCCTCAGGGCCGTGCGCGGCCACTGTTCAGGCCGGCGTCTCGCCACTGTTCAGGCCGGGTGTCCAGCCACCGTTCAGGTCGGCGCTCCGGCGCTGCTTAGCTCGCGTCCCGCCACCGTTCAGGCCCGCGCGCCACAGCGTGCACGCAGCCGGTCAGGACGTCGCTTCGCGAGCCCTGCGTACTGCCTCTGCCAGTTCTTCCGGGTGGCGGGTGGAGAGGTACAGGTAGGGGGTCGGGTCGGTGGGGTCGGTGACTTCGATGCGGACGGCGGTGGGGATGTAGGAGCGCAGCAGCATGAAGGCGCGGGTGTCGGCCTTGTGGGTGCGCCAGGCGCGGGCCTCCTCGGGGTCCATCACATGGGTCTCGCCCAGCACCGCCACCGGGACCTTCGCCTCGCCCGCGACCAGCGCCCCGCCGACCACGCGGATCCGGACCGAGCCGTACGAGCTGGCCGCGACCGCTGCCACGGCGGTGCCGCCGACCAGGCCGCCGAGCAGCGGCAGGGTGCCGAACGGCAGGAATGTCAGGGCGAGACCGATGCCCACCAGCAGGGAGATGCCCCACCAGATCTTGGGCGCGGTGAGGCGTTCTTCGTACGGGGTGGCCGAGAGCTGCTCCATGCCGGACAGCTTGGCACGGGGCGGGTGCCGGGCCGTCGCCAGGGCGGTGGGAAGGAAGCGCCGTAGGTCACAGCGCAGGCGGGTAAGGTCTGCGGCTGTGAGTGGTACTTCCCCGAGTCCGAAGCCCCCGGCCGACGCCGTGCCGCCGGTGCGGCATCCCGACGCTCCCGCCCCCGGTGAGCTGCTCGGATCGCACTACGGACAGTGCTTCGGCTGCGGCGGCGAGCAGCCGCACGGACTGCATCTGGCGGCCCGTGCCGGTGAGGGCGTGTCGATCACCGCCGAGTTCACCGTGCGTGCCGCCCACCAGGGCGCCCCGGGCCTCGCCCACGGCGGGGTGCTGGCCAGCGCCCTGGACGAGACGCTCGGCTCGCTGAACTGGATGCTGCGGGTGATCGCGGTGACCCGGCGGCTGGAGAGCGACTTCGTGCGGCCGGTGCCGGTCGGCGCCACCCTGCACCTGCGTGCCGAGGCCGTGGCGGTGGCCGGGCGGAAGATCTACTCCACGGCCACCGGCCGGATCGGCGGCCCCGACGGGCCGGTCGCCGTCCGCGCGGACGCCCTCTTCATCGAGGTCAAGGTCGACCACTTCGTCGACAACGGCCGCCCCGAGGAGATCCGGGCCGCCATGAGCGACCCCGACCAGATCCGGCGGGCCCGCGCCTTCGAGGTGAACCCGTGAGCCGCGAACCGCTCGGCGTTCTCGTCCGCCGCGTCGACCCCGACGTACCGCTGCCCGCGTACGCGCATCCCGGGGACGCCGGGGCCGATCTGCGCACCACCGAGGCGTGCGAGCTGGAGCCCGGGGAGCGGGCCGTGCTGCCCACGGGGGTGTCGGTGGCCCTGCCCGAGGGGTACGCCGCCTTCGTGCACCCCCGATCCGGGCTCGCCGCCCGCTGCGGCGTCGCCCTCGTGAATGCCCCCGGGACGGTTGATGCCGGGTACCGTGGGGAGATCAAGGTGATCGTGGTGAATCTCGACCCGCGCGAGGCCGTGCGGTTCGAGCGCTTCGACCGGATCGCCCAACTGGTCGTCCAGCAGGTCGAGAGGGTCCGCTTCCAGGAGGTCGCGGAGCTTCCCGGCTCGGCGCGGGCCGACGGGGGCTTCGGGTCCACCGGAGGCCATGCCGCCGTCGCCACGACCAGCACAGCAAGCGGCACGAACGGTCAGGCCGCCGCGGGCGGCACGACGGGTGGGAATCGATACGCTTCGGTCGTATCCGACCGGGAAGGACAGTGACGTGTTCGGACGTCGCAAGAAGAAGGATGCCGCCGAGGACGCGGCCGGCGAGGCCGAGCAGGTCGTCGACAGTGTCGACACTGAGGCGGACGACGAGGGCGAGGGCACGGGCGAAGGCGCCGGCGAGCGCGAGCGAGTACGGCTCGAACCCGAGCCCCGCCCCGACGGCCCCTGGGACAGCACCGAGGTGAGTGACCCCGCCGAGGGCCGCGTGGACCTCGGCGGCCTCTTCGTCCCGGGCGTCGACGGCATGGAGCTGCGGGTCGAGGTCGCGGGCGACGCGATCGTCGCGGCCACGGTCGTGCTGCGCGACAGCGCGGTCCAGCTCCAGGCGTTCGCGGCACCCAAGCGCGAGGGCATCTGGGGCGAGGTGCGCGAGGAGATCGCCACCGGCATCACCCAGCAGGGCGGCATCGTCGACGAGATCGAGGGGTCGCTGGGCTGGGAGCTGCGGGCCCAGGTGCCGGTGAAGCTGCCGGACGGCACGGGCGGCTTCCAGGTCGTGCGGTTCGTCGGTGTGGACGGCCCCCGCTGGTTCCTGCGCGGGGTGATCTCCGGGCAGGGCGCGGTGCAGCCGCAGGCCGCCGGGCTGCTGGAGCAGATCTTCCGGGACACGGTCGTGGTGCGCGGCGAGGGCCCGATGGCCCCCCGTGACCCGATCGTCCTGAAGCTGCCGAACGACGCGCAGATGGTTCCCGAGGGCGTCCAGCAGGAGGACCAGGCCGGTTCCCGCTTCTCCGGCGGCATGGGCCAGCTCCAGCGCGGACCGGAGATCACCGAGGTCCGCTGAGCCGTCCCCCTGGGGGCGGCGGGTGCCCGGTGCCGGGTGCCGAGAACACGTTGTGCCGATGGGCTGCGTTTCCTGCCAAGGGGAGCGTGGCCCATCGGCGTTCCCGGACCCCACGGGGACACCGGGGATCCACGCCGAACCGTTGATCGGCCGGGCGCCCCCGGAGATACCGGCGCCCGGCCCACGGGGGGAGAAGATCATGAACCAGGTGGTCACGGAGACCATGGTCGGCGTCGAGGATGTCCACAAGTCGTACGGTCAGGGCGCCGCCGCCGTCCACGCCCTGCGGGGCGTCTCGTTCACGATCCCGCGCGGTGAGCTGGTCGCCCTCAAGGGGCGCTCCGGGTCCGGCAGGACGACCCTGCTCAACATCGTCGGTGGGCTCGACGCACCCGACCAGGGCCGGATCACCGTCGGCGGCCGGGAGCTGACCGGGCTCGGCGAGAAGGGACTGCTGGAGCTGCGCCGGGACCGTATCGGGTTCGTCTTCCAGTCCTTCGGGCTCATCCCGATCCTCAGCGCCGCCGAGAACGTCGGCGTCCCGCTGCGGCTGCGCAAGGCCGACCCGCGTGAGCGCGAGGAACGCGTCGCCCTGCTCCTCGCCCTCGCCGACCACGGCGCCCAGCGCCCCGGCGAGCTGTCCGGCGGCCGGCAGCAGCGCGTGGCCATCGCCCGCGCCCTCGCCAACCACCCGGCGCTGCTCATCGCCGACGAACCCACGGCCCAGCTCGACGCCGAGACCGGGCACGCCGTGATGGAACTGCTGAAGGCGGTCGTCCGCAGCGAGGGCGTCACCGCACTGGTCGCCACCCATGACACGACCCTGCTGGACCTGGCCGACCGGGTGCTGGAGCTGAGCGACGGCACCATCGTGGAGGTCTGACGGGCGGGCCCACCCAGGGGTGCGGGGGCGTACGCCCGGCGCATCAGAGTTCTGTCAAAGACGTCCGCTGACCTACCCCTCGTCCCATTTGTCGGCACCGTTGGCCGTAAGGTCTACGCTGCGTACGCGGCAGTGACGGGAAGACAATAGGACCATGGCACGCGGCAAGCTTCGGATCTACCTCGGTGCGGCACCGGGCGTCGGCAAGACCTACGCCATGCTGTCGGAGGCCCATCGCCGGGTGGAGCGGGGCACCGACTGCGTGGTCGCCTTCGTCGAGCACCACAACCGGCCCCGTACGGAGGTGATGCTGCACGGCCTGGAGCAGATCCCGCGCCGTGACCTGGAGTACCGGGCCACCACCTTCACCGAGATGGACGTCGACGCCGTCCTGGCCCGCCGTCCCAAGGTCGCCCTCGTGGACGAGCTGGCGCACACGAACGTGCCCGGCTCCCGTAATCCCAAGCGCTGGCAGGACGTGGAGGAGCTGCTGGCGGCCGGGATCGACGTGATCTCGACCGTCAACATCCAGCATCTGGAGTCGCTGGGTGATGTGGTGGAGTCGATCACGGGGGTGCGGCAGCAGGAGACGGTGCCGGACGAGGTGGTGCGGCGGGCGGATCAGATAGAGCTGGTCGACATGTCGCCGGAGGCGCTCCGGCGTCGTATGGCGCACGGGAACATCTACAAGTCGGACAAGGTCGACGCGGCGCTGTCGAACTACTTCCGGCCGGGGAACCTGACGGCGCTGCGTGAGCTGGCGTTGCTGTGGGTGGCGGACCGCGTCGATGAATATCTGACCGAGTACCGCAGTGAGCACCGGGTGTCGAAGATCTGGGGTTCGCGGGAGCGGATCGTGGTGGGGCTGACCGGCGGTCCGGAGGGGCGGACGCTGATCCGGCGGGCCGCGCGGCTCGCCGAGAAGGGCGCGGGCGGCGAGGTCCTCGCCGTCTACATAGCCCGCAGCGACGGGCTGACGGCCGCCTCGCCCAAGGAGCTGGCCGTCCAGCGCACCCTGGTCGAGGATCTCGGCGGGACCTTCCACCACGTCGTCGGTGACGACATCCCGACCTCCCTGCTCGACTTCGCGCGGGGCGTCAACGCCACCCAGATCGTGCTGGGCTCGTCGCGGCGCAAGAGCTGGCAGTACGTCTTCGGACCGGGCGTCGGGGCGACAGTGGCCCGCGAGTCGGGGCCCGACCTCGATGTGCACATCGTGACCCACGAGGAGGCCGCCAAAGGGCGCGGACTGCCCGTCGCCCGGGGCGCCCGGCTCGGGCGGGGCCGGATCCTCTGGGGCTGGGTCGTCGGACTGGCCGGACCGCCACTGCTGACGCTGCTGCTCAGCACGGTCAGCATCGGCCTCGCCAACGACATGCTGCTCTTCCTCACCCTCACCGTGGCGGCGGCGCTGCTCGGCGGCCTGTACCCGGCTCTCGCCTCGGCCGCCTTCGGCTCACTCCTGCTGAACTACTTCTTCACCTATCCGCTCCACCGCCTGACCATCTCCGACCCCAAGAACATCGTTGCCCTGGTCATCTTCATCGGGGTGGCGGTGTCGGTCGCGTCCGTCGTGGACACGGCCGCCCGGCGCACCCATCAGGCCGCCCGGCTGAAAACCGAGTCGGGCATACTCTCCTTCCTCGCCGGCAGCGTCCTGCGCGGCGAGACCAGCGTGGAAGCGCTGCTGGAGCGGGTGCGGGAGACGTTCGGGATGGAGTCGGCGGCCATGCTGGAGCGGGTGAGCGACGTCGAGCCCTGGACCTGCGCGGGCCGGGTGGGCATCGGGCCCGAGCTGGAGCGGCCCGAGGACGCCGACGTCGATGTGCCCATCGGCGACCACATGGCGCTCGCGCTGACCGGCCGGGTGCTGCCCGCCTCCGACCGCCGGGTGCTCGCCGCGTTCGCCGCGCAGGCGGCCGTGGTGCTGGACCGGCGGCGGCTGCGCGAGGAGGCCGACCAGGCCCGGAGGCTGGCCGAGGGCAACCGGATCCGTACGGCGCTGCTGGCCGCCGTCAGCCATGATCTGCGGACCCCGCTCGCCGGGATCAAGGCGGCCGTGTCGTCGCTGCGCTCCGACGACGTGGCCTGGTCCGAGGAGGACCAGGCGGAGCTGCTGGAAGGCATCGAGGAGGGCGCCGACCGGCTCGACAACCTGGTGGGCAATCTCCTCGACATGTCCCGGCTCCAGACCGGGACCGTCACGCCGATCATCCGCGACATCGACGTGGACGAGGTGGTGCCGATGGCGCTCGGCGGGGTGCCCGAGGACAGCGTCGAACTGGACATCCCCGAGACCCTGCCCATGGTGTCCGTGGACGCCGGGCTGCTGGAGCGGTCCGTGGCCAACCTGGTGGAGAACGCCGTCAAGTACAGCCCGCCGGAGCAGACCGTGCTGGTGTCCGCGAGCGCCATCGCCGACCGGGTGGAGGTACGGGTGGTCGACCGGGGGCCCGGCGTGCCGGACGAGGCGAAGGAACGCATCTTCGAGCCCTTCCAGCGGCACGGGGACGTACCGCGCGGAGCCGGGGTCGGACTCGGACTCGCCGTCGCCCGGGGCTTCACCGAGGCGATGGGCGGCACACTGATGGCGGAGGACACGCCGGGAGGCGGGCTGACCATGGTGCTGTCGCTGCGGGCGGCGGCCCGGGGCGGCGGTACGGCGGGAGGCGGCGGCTCGGCAGGGGGCGGCGGTACGGCGGGGGAGCGCGGGGCGCCGGAGGAGGCCGGGGTCCGTGCCGGTGACGCCGGTGTCCCTGGTGTCCCCGGTGACGCCGGGGGACCGGCGGATGTGACGAAGGCGCGGGCCGAGCGCTCGCGCACCGGGGCCGACAGCCCCGTACGACCCGAAAGGCAGGCTTCATGACCCGGGTGCTCGTGATCGACGACGAGCCGCAGATCGTGCGCGCCCTCGTGATCAACCTCAAGGCCCGCAAGTACGAGGTCGACGCGGCGCACGACGGGGCCACCGCCCTTCAGCTGGCCGCGGCCCGGCACCCCGATGTGGTCGTGCTGGATCTGGGGCTGCCGGACATGGACGGGGTCGAGGTGATCAAGGGCCTGCGGGGCTGGACCCGGGTGCCGATCCTGGTGCTGTCCGCGCGGCACTCCTCCGACGAGAAGGTCGAGGCGCTCGACGCGGGCGCCGACGACTACGTCACCAAGCCGTTCGGCATGGACGAGCTGCTCGCCCGGCTGCGGGCCGCCGTGCGCCGCGCCGAGCCCACCGGGGCCGGTGAGGACGAGGTGACGGTGGAGACCGAGGACTTCACCGTCGATCTCGCCGCGAAGAAGGTCAACCGCGCGGGCAAGGACGTACGGCTCACCCCCACCGAATGGCATCTGCTGGAGGTGCTGGTGCGCAACACCGGGCGGCTGGTCAGCCAGAAGCAGCTCCTCCAGGAGGTGTGGGGGCCGTCCTACGGGACCGAGACCAACTATCTGCGGGTCTACATGGCTCAGCTGCGGCGGAAGCTGGAGGCGGATCCCTCGCACCCCCGGCACTTCATCACCGAGCCGGGAATGGGATACCGGTTCGAGAAATGATGCGGGAAAGATGATGCGGGAAAGGAGGGCTACTGGGCTGTCGGTGTGCCCCGGTACCCTTCAGACATGAGTGCTGTTCCTCGTTCCGAAAAGCCGGTGGGCCGGTTCCGGCGCATGCTCGACCGGCTCTCCTCGTCGCAGGAGGACCTGGAGTCCGAGGAGCTGCGGGAGGACGCAGACATCACCGGCTGTACACGCATCTGTGACTGCCATGACCGACAGATAGTGACGGTTACTGGTACCTTGCGCACGGTCACGCTGCGACCACGGGCGGGCGTCCCGGCCCTGGAGGCCGAACTGTTCGACGGCTCCGCCGCGCTGGACGTGGTATGGCTCGGACGGCGCTCCATCGTCGGGATCGAGCCGGGCCGGAAGATGATCGCGTCGGGCCGGATCTCGCTGAGCCGGGGCCGCCGTGTGCTGTTCAATCCCAAGTACGAACTGAGACCCCTCGGACGGGAGTAGCCGGTGACGTCGC
Organism: Streptomyces sp. NPDC056734; assembly: GCF_042790455.1. Taxonomy (NCBI): domain Bacteria; kingdom Bacillati; phylum Actinomycetota; class Actinomycetes; order Kitasatosporales; family Streptomycetaceae; genus Streptomyces; species Streptomyces sp. NPDC056734. Next base: position 241,442 of record NZ_JBHTZD010000012.1, on the reverse strand, counting down.
TCGACAAGCCGACCGAAGACGCCCAGCAGGAGCAGGATTCACGGGCGGTCACGGAGGCCGCCCTGTTCGAGGCGTTCGGCGGCGTCCGCGGCATGGTCGAGACCGTGGTGCCGGGCCTGCTGTTCGTCAGCATCTACACGATCAACAAGGACATGCATCTGGCGGCGATCGCCGCGCTGGCCGTGTCCCTGCTGCTCGTGGTGGTCCGGCTGGCCATGAAGGACACCGTCAAGCACGCGTTCAGCGGGGTCTTCGGGGTCGCCTTCGGTGTCGTCTTCGCGATGATGACGGGCAACGCCAAGGACTTCTATCTGCCGGGCATGCTGTACACGCTGGGGCTGGGGTTCGCGTACATCATCACCACGCTGTGCGGGGTGCCGCTGATCGGGCTGGTCCTCGGGCCGGTGTTCAAGGAGAACCTGTCCTGGCGGACGCGCAATCCCGGGCGCAAGAAGGCGTATGCCAAGGCCAGCTGGGCGTGGGGGCTGATTCTGCTCGGCAAGTCGGCGATTTTGTTCCCGCTGTACTGGTGGGCGGATACGACGCAGCTGGGGTGGGTGCTGGTTGCCCTCAAGATTCCGCCGTTCCTGTTGGCTGTGTGGCTGACGTGGGTGTTCCTGGCGAAGGCGCCCGCGCCTATTGATGTGTTCGCGGAGATGGAGGCGGAGGAGGCGGCCGAGAAGGCTCGGCGGGAGGGTGCGGCGCGGGTGCCTGAATAGGTGCTTCGGCGTCGGGGCTGAGGTCGCTGGGGCTGAGGTCGCTGGGGGCTCCGCCCCCGGACCCCCGGCCTTTGCCCACCCTGCCGCCCGTTTCCAGTCCGTTCCAAGGCTCACGTCGACAAGCCTCGAAGGGCGCCCCGCGATGCATCGCGGGGCGCCCTTCGGTTGTTCTCGGATTGCTAATCCGTTGTCGGTTCGCGGCGTACCGACAGGAGGTCTTCCAGTTGTTCCTCTCTTGCCTGGGCCGCTACGAACAGGAGTTCGTCGCCGGCTTCCAGGGAGTCCTCCCGGGTGGGGGTGAGGACGCGGGTGCCGCGGATGATGGTGACCAGGGAGGTGTCCTCGGGCCAGTCGACATCGCCGACCTGGGTGCCGGCGAGGGCGGACTCCTCGGGGAGGGTCAGTTCGACGAGGTTGGCGTCGCCGTGGCTGAAGCGCAGCAGGCGGACCAGGTCGCCGACGCTGACGGCCTCCTCGACCAGGGCGGACATCAGGCGGGGGGTGGAGACGGCGACGTCGACGCCCCACGCCTCATTGAACAGCCACTCGTTCTTGGGGTTGTTGACGCGGGCGACGACGCGCGGGACGCCGTACTCCGTCTTCGCGAGCAGGGAGACGACCAGGTTGACCTTGTCGTCGCCGGTCGCGGCGATGACGACGTTGCAGCGCTGGAGGGCCGCCTCGTCCAGGGACGTGATCTCGCAGGCGTCGGCGAGCAGCCACTCCGCCTGCGGTACCCGCTCGACCGAGATCGCGGTGGGGGCCTTGTCGATCAGCAGGATCTCGTGGCCGTTCTCCAGCAGTTCGCCTGCGATCGAGCGGCCCACGGCGCCGGCGCCGGCGATGGCGACTCTCATCAGTTGCCGCCTTCCTTCGGGCCCTCGGCGAACGCCGCCTCGACCTTCTCCACCTCGTCGGTGCGCATCATCACGTGCACCAGGTCGCCCTCTTGCAGCACGGTCTGCGAGGAGGGCAGCATCGCCTCCCCGAGGCGGGTCAGGAACGCCACCCGGACACCCGTCTCCTCCTGGAGCTTGCTGATCTTGTGGCCGACCCAGGCGTGCGAGGCGTGCACCTCGGCGAGCTGGACGCCGCCGGTGGGATCGCGCCACAGCGGCTCCGAGCCGGACGGCAGCAGGCGGCGCAGCATCTGGTCGGCGGTCCAGCGGACCGTGGCCACGGTGGGGATGCCGAGGCGCTGGTAGACCTCGGCGCGGCGGGGGTCGTAGATCCGGGCGGCGACATTCTCGACGGCGAACATCTCGCGGGCCACTCGGGCGGCGATGATGTTGGAGTTGTCGCCGCTGGAGACGGCGGCGAAGGCACCGGCCTCCTCGATGCCGGCTTCGCGCAGGGTGTCCTGGTCGAAGCCGACGCCGGTGACCCGGCGGCCACCGAACGAGGAGCCAAGGCGTCGGAAGGCGGTGGGGTCCTGGTCGATCACGGCGACCGTGTGCCCCTGTTGCTCCAGGGTCTGGGCGAGAGCGGAACCCACTCTGCCGCAGCCCATGATGACGATGTGCACGACCGTCCTTCCGAGGTCAAGGGTTATTGACTTGGCTGGTTCTAGGGTCTCAGACCGTGGCCCAAGCTACACACGCACGGTCGGCGGACGGCAACCCGTGTGAGCGGCTGTCAGGGGCTGTCGGCGCGTCTGCTGATCCTGCGGACACTGAGGAGCGTGAGGACACCGAGGCCGATGAGTGCGAGGGTGGCGCCGATCAGCTCTGCGGTCGCGGGCATGGGACCTCCGGGGGTGCGGCGGGAGTCTGCCGGTGGCTGTCCCGACGTCGGTGTCGGTGGCTGTCCCGACGTCCATGAGGACGCCTGGAGCGGCGTGGATGCCTGTGCCGGCGTCGGGGGGGATCGTCGTACAGGCACGCTTGTCGTACCGGAAGGGGGTCGGCGCGCAGCGGAAGGGGGTCGGCGGGGCCTCGGAATCGGGGCTGTGATTCACCCGTGGGGCAGATCGGAGCGGGCTGTGCGGGCCCCGGGGGCGCGGGCCGGGGTGTGGGGCGGGGTGTAGGCCGGGGTGTGGGGCGGATCTCGGTCACGATGTGGGCGAGCGGGCGTTCGAAGCCGTACGATGCTCAGTCGTGTCCAAACTGACCGACGTGCCCAAACGGATTCTCATCGGGCGCGCACTGCGCAGTGACCGGCTGGGGGAGACGCTCCTGCCGAAGCGCATCGCCCTCCCCGTCTTCGCGTCCGACCCGCTGTCCTCGGTGGCGTACGCGCCGGGCGAGGTGCTGCTGGTCCTGTCCATCGCGGGTGTGTCGGCGTACCACTTCAGTCCCTGGATCGCGCTCGCGGTCGTGGTGCTGATGTTCACGGTCGTCGCCTCCTACCGGCAGAACGTGCACGCGTATCCGAGCGGTGGCGGCGACTACGAGGTGGCGACGACCAACCTCGGCCCCAAGGCGGGGCTCACGGTCGCCAGCGCGCTGCTGGTCGACTACGTCCTGACCGTCGCCGTCTCCATCTCCTCCGGCATCGAGAACCTGGGCTCGGCGATCCCGTTCGTGGTCGAGAACAAGGTGGCCTGCGCGGTCGGTGTGATCGTGCTGCTGACCGTGATGAATCTGCGCGGGGTCCGCGAGTCCGGCTCGCTGTTCGCGATCCCGACGTACGTGTTCGTCGCGGGCGTCTTCCTCATGATCGCGTGGGGCGCCTATCGCGGGCTGGTGCTGGACGACACCCTGCGGGCGCCGACGGCGGGCTTCGAGATCAAGGCGGAACATCAGGGCCTGGCCGGTTTCGCCCTGGTCTTCCTGCTGCTCCGGGCCTTCTCCTCGGGCTGTGCCGCGCTGACCGGCGTGGAGGCCATCTCCAACGGCGTTCCCGCCTTTCGCAAGCCCAAGTCGCGCAACGCGGCGACCACGCTGGCGCTGATGGGGCTGCTGGCGGTCACCATGTTCTGCGGGATCATCGGGCTCGCCATGGCCAGCAATGTGCGGATGGCCGAGAACCCGGCGCACGATCTGCTGGAGGGCGGCGTCCCGGTCGGCTCGGACTATGTCCAGAACCCGGTGATCTCCCAGGTCGCCGAGGCGGTCTTCGGCTCCGGCAGTTTCTTCTTCCTGGTGCTGGCGGCGGCCACCGCGCTGGTGCTGTTCCTGGCCGCGAACACGGCGTACAACGGCTTCCCGGTGCTGGGCTCGATACTCGCCCAGGACCGCTATCTGCCGCGCCAGCTGCACACCCGGGGCGACCGGCTCGCCTTCTCCAACGGCATCGTGCTGCTGGCGGGCGCGGCCGGGCTGCTGGTGTGGGTCTACGGGGCCGACTCGACGCGTCTGATCCAGCTCTACATCGTCGGTGTGTTCGTCTCCTTCACCCTCAGCCAGATAGGCATGGTCCGGCACTGGAACCGGCATCTGGCGGTCGAGAAGGACCCGGGCAAGCGGCGGCACATGTTCCGCTCCCGGGCGATCAATACGTTCGGCGCCTTCTTCACGGGGCTGGTGCTGGTCGTCGTCCTGGTCACCAAGTTCACGCACGGCGCGTGGGTGGCGCTGCTCGGCATGGTGATCTTCTACGTCGTCATGACGGCGATCCGGCGCCACTACGACCGGGTCGCGGAGGAACTGGCGGCGGCCGAGGGGCCCAGCGACGACAGCGTGCGGCCGTCGCGGGTGCACTCGGTGGTCCTCATCTCGAAGATCCACCGTCCGACGCTGCGTGCCCTCGCCTACGCCAAGCTGATGCGCTCGGACACCCTGGAGGCGCTCAGCGTCAACGTGGACCCGGCCGAGACGAAGGCGCTGCGCGACGAGTGGGAGCGGCGCGGGATCGACGTACCGCTGAAGGTGCTGGACTCGCCGTACCGGGAGATCACTCGGCCGGTGATCGAGTACGTGAAGAGTCTGCGGCGGGAGTCGCCCAGGGACGCGGTGTCCGTGATCATTCCCGAGTATGTGGTCGGGCACTGGTACGAGCAGTTGCTGCACAACCAGAGCGCGCTGCGGCTGAAGGGCCGGCTGCTGTTCACGCCGGGGGTGATGGTGACGTCCGTGCCGTATCAGCTGGAGTCGTCGGAGGTGGCCCGGCAGCGGGCGCGCAAGCGGCAGGAGTGGAATGCGCCGGGGGCGGTGCGGAGGGGGGCTGCGGGGGCGGGTGGGTCCGGTGAGGCCAGTGGGTCTGCGGAGGCTGCGGGGTCCGGTGGGGCTGCTGGATCCGAGGGGCGGGGGAAGGACGTCAGCCGGGACTGACGGGTGTGTCGGGGGACGTAGACTGGTGGGCTGTTGCCCGGCCCTTCCCCTTTGACGTACTGGAGCCTTCCGCCATGCAGGCAGAACCGAAGAAATCGCTGGTCGGGGCGGAGTACGAGGTCGAGGTCGGGCCCGTCGCGCACGGCGGGCACTGCGTCGCCCGTACCGAGGACGGTCAGGTGCTGTTCGTCCGGCACGCGCTGCCCGGGGAGCGGGTGGTCGTGCGCGTGACGGAGGGCGAGGAGGGGGCCCGGTATCTGCGGGCGGACGCGGTCGAGGTGCGGTCGGCGTCGAAGGACCGGGTCGAGGCGCCCTGTCCCTACGCGGGCCCCGGGCGCTGCGGTGGCTGCGACTGGCAGCACGCCAAGCCGGGTGCGCAGCGGCGGCTGAAGGGCGAGGTCCTGGCGGAGCAGCTGAAGCGGCTCGCGGGACTGACGCCGGAGGAGGCCGGCTGGGACGGCACGGTGATGCCGGCCGAGGGCGACAAGCTGCCGGCCGGGCAGGTGCCGCGGTGGCGGACCCGGGTGCAGTACGCGGTGGACGCCGAGAGCGGCCGGGCGGGGCTGCGCCGGCACCGTTCGCACGAGGTCGAGCCCGTCGACCACTGCATGATCGCGGCGGAGGGTGTCAGCGAGCTGGGTGTCGAGAAGCGGGACTGGACCGGGATGGCGTCGGTGGAGGCGATCGCGGCGACGGGGTCGCAGGACCGCCAGGTGATCCTCACCCCGCGGCCCGGGGCCCGGCTGCCGATCGTCGAGCTGGACCGGCCGGTGTCGGTGATGCGGGTGGAGGAGAAGGACGGCGGGGTGCACCGGGTGCACGGCCGGCCGTTCGTCCGGGAGCGCGCTGACGGCCGTACGTACCGGGTCGGCAGCGGTGGCTTCTGGCAGGTCCATCCGAAGGCGGCGGACACGCTGGTGACGGCGGTGATGCAGGGGCTGCTGCCGCGCAAGGGCGACATGGCGCTCGACCTGTACTGCGGGGTGGGCCTCTTCGCGGGCGCGCTGGCCGACCGGATCGGCGAGAAGGGCGCGGTCCTCGGCATCGAGTCGGGGAAGCGGGCCGTGGAGGACGCGCGGCACAACCTTGCCGAGTTCGACCGGGTGCGGGTGGAGCAGGGGAAGGTGGAGGCGGTGCTGCCTCGTACTGGGATCACGGAGGTTGACCTCATCGTCCTCGATCCGCCCCGGGCGGGGGCGGGGCGCAAGACGGTGGAGCATCTGGCGACGCTGGGTGCGCGGCGGATCGCGTATGTGGCGTGCGATCCGGCGGCGTTGGCTCGGGATCTGGGGTATTTCCGGGAGGGGGGGTATCGGGTGCGGATGTTGCGGGCGTTTGATTTGTTTCCGATGACTTCGCATGTGGAGTGTGTGGCGATTTTGGAGCCGGTGGGGAAGGGTTCCTGACCTGCTGTTTGCGCGGGCGGACCATGTGGGGTACCGGTCACTGGGTGATGAGCGTGGGCGGGTGGCTCGGGTCGTGGGGGCACACGGCGATGGTCAGGCGGCCGCGGCCGGGTGAGACGCCGGTGGGGGTGTTGGCGCCCACGATGTGGGCGTCCGCCTGGTCCTCGTAGGGGATCCAGCTCGTGGTGCTGGGGTCCCATTCCGTGTGGCTCACGGTGAGGAGGGGGGTGGCTTCGGTGCCGCAGTTGGTGCAGGGCGAGGGGCTCGGTCCGGTGAGGGGCCAGGTGGGGTATCCGCCGACCTTCCAGCCGGGAGCGGTGGACAGCTCGGAGATGTAGTGGTCGCCCTCGGTGTCGGGGCCCTCCCATGCGGCGATGCGGTCCCGTAGATCGGCGTCGAGGGTCATCAGGTAGGGGTGCTCGACCACCTGTTCGGGATGCAGCACACACGGGGACGGCACGAGTTCTTCCCGGCCGACCACCTCGGGGGCCGGTTGTTCGGTCAGCCACGGGCCGGTGCTGTCCGAGTGCCTCCACCGCAGTTCCACGTGGGGTTCGTGGCGGCTCTCGCCGTGCCGTTCGAAGCCGCACCAGAACACCTGGAGCAGATCGCCCTCTCCCGTGTCCGGTAGACCGGGGACGTCGTGGCGGTACAACTGGGCCACGGCAAGGAGTGGAATGGGGTCCGTGTCCGCCAGGTGCGGGGCATGCCGGCCCCGCTTGAACCCCGCGAGGATGCTGGACTCCTCGGCGGTGGGTCCGTTTTCCGGGTCCCGCCGCCAGGCGCGTTCGAGGATCTCTCGTTCCCTCAGTACGTCGGTGAGCCGATAGCCGCTGCCGCGCTTGTGGGGGATCGTGCAGAGCGGCCAGGGTTCGTCAGCGGGCCAGAGCAGGGGGCCCCCGGCGGAGCTGTCCCGGGCTGTGGGTGCGCCGCGGCGAGGGTGCAGCCGGGTCGCGGTGCGGCGCTCTGCGGTCAGCTCGGGGAAGGCGGCTTCCACATCGATCGGGCGCGGTGGGGTGGTGCGCGGCATGGGCCAGGGCTCCTGGGGCTCGGCTTGTGGTTCGGGCGCCGGTGCGACGCCGGAGGCCGGTGGGGCACTCTACCCAGTTCAGGGTTTCCATCCCGGTACGGCGGTGCGCACACCGGCCGCCGGGTTGTCGAGCCAGCCGGTCAGCTCGAAACCCCGGTTGCCGTGGGCGGCGTATTCGAGTCGGATCGGGATGGGGTTGGTGCCTTCGTAGATCGGGGTGATGTCGTACTGGACGACCTCGCCCCGGGAGACGGCCTTGTAGATCTGACCTTCGATCAGGTCCCGCTGATAGGGGGAGTTGGTCGGGTCCTGGGTCTGGGTGACCAGGTTGTGCTTGGCGTTGTGGTGGGTGCCCGCGCCGCCGAGGCGGTCCGCGAGGAGGTGGCCGCGGGCCTCGTTGAACGCTGTTCCCTGTCCGCGCCAGCCCGGCGGGGTGATCTTCCCCGCTTCGGTTCCCTGGTTCAGCATGCCGGGGCGGACGGACGCGGAGACACCGGTCGGCCGGCCGAGGTGATCGAGGCCCTTGTAGCGGACGCTGCCGCCGTGGGCGTAGTGGTCCTTGCGGCAGGGCGCGAGGCCGAGCGGGTCGTAGAGGTCGAGCGGGTTGTCGACGTAGGCGACCGGGTTGGGTGCCGGGAGCAGGCCCAGCGGGTCGGGGCTGATGTAGCGCGCGGTCTCCGGGTCGTAGTGCCGGAAGTAGTTGTAGTGCAGTCCGGTCTCGGGGTCGGCGTACTGGCCGGGGTGGCGCAGGGGTGTGTGCGCGGTGGCGTCGGGGTTGACGGCCGTGGTGCCCCAGACCGTGGTGCGCGTGTGCCAGGCGACCGTGCCGTCCTCGGCGACGAGTTCGGTCGGGGTGCCGACGACGTCCGAGACGATGGCGAAGAACCGGGAGTCGACCTCTTCGTCGGACAGTGGTTTGCGCTCGTACTGGACGAGGGGCCGGTGGCCGTCGTGTTCCCAGGTGAGCGTGATACCCGTGGCGTTCGTGGTCTGCTCCGCGAGGCGGGTGCCGTCCCAGGTGAAGCGGATGGTGTCGACGATCTGGCCTGACTCGTCGAGGCGGTACTTCGCGGTGCGGCGGCCGAGCGGGTCGTACCGGTAGTGCCAGGTCGCTCCGTCCGGGGTGGTGCAGGAGGTGAGGCGGTTCTCGGCGTCCCAGGCGTACCGCCAGATGTCGGGCTTGCGTGACAGCCGCTTCTTCACCCGCTCGACGAGGCGGCCGGCCCCGTCGTAGCGGTAGCGGGTGTCGCCGGCGTGGGTGACGCGGGTGCCGTCGTAGTGGCGCTCGCCGCGGGCCGATGGGTCCGCGGAGCGGTCCGGCCAGTGGGCGGTGAGCTGATTGCCCGAGGCGTCGTAGGTGTACGCCTCGGGTCCGGCGGGGCCCGTGGCCCGCAGGGGGCGGCCGGTCCGGTCGAGGAGGTAGGACGTGCCGCGGCCGGTGACCTCCTCCTGAACCGCGATCAGGTGGTCGTCGGCGCGGTAGGTGTAGCCACGGGCGCGTATGCGGCGGCCCGGGCGTGTCGTGAGCATCTGCCGGGTGAGGCGGCCCGCCGGGTCCCAGGACGAGGTGAGATCGAGGTGCTTGCCGATGGCGCGATCGGTCTCGCGGCCGAGGAGGTCGTGGCTGAAGGACAGCGTGTGCCGGTCGTCCAGGGCGAGACCCGTACGGTTGCCTGCCTCGTCCCAGGTGAGGGAGGTGCGGACGCCGGTGGGGGTGGTGCGGCTGACCCGACGGCCCGCCGGGTCGTACCCGAGGGTGAGGGCGGCGCCGTCGACGGTCTGTGTCAGCAGGCGCCCCGCGATGTCGTAGGAGAACTCCAGACGGCAGCCGGGACGTGTCGCGGCCGTCAGACGGGACGCCGGGTCGTAGGAGAACGAGGTGCGTATCTCTCCCGCGGTCTTGGCGGCGAGGCGTCCGTTGATGTCGAAGGCGTAGTCGACGCTCTCGCCGGCCGCATGGGTGCGGCGGGCCAGTTGACCCGCCGGGTCGTAGGCGCAGGTGGTGGTGCGGTCGTCGAAGTCCGTCTCGGAGGAGATCCGCCCCACTGGGTCGAACCGGTAGTCCCAGGTCAGACCGGCGGGGTTGACGACCTGGACGAGGCGTTGCTCGGTGTCGTGACGGAAGGTGTGGGTGCGGTTGTCCGGGGTGGTGCGGGTGGCGATCAGGTCGAACGGTCCGTAAATGCTGGTCGTGCTCCCGCCCAAGGGGTCGGTGTGGGTGAGGCAGTTGCCCTCGCCGTCCCACTCCCAGGTCTCCCGGCTGCCGTCGGGTGCTGTCCGCGACACGAGGCGGCCCTCGGTGTCCCAGGTGAAACCGCTGGTCCCGCCGAGCGCGTCGGTCAGTTCGACGGGCCGTCCGAGGGCGTCTCTGCGGCACGATGTGCGGGCGCCACGGGCGTCCTTCACCGCCAGAGGAAGACCGGCCGCGTCGTTCTCCAGGTGCAGCACCTGGCCGAGTGGGTCGGTCTGGCTCTCCAGGGCGCCGGTGGAGTGGTAGGTGAAGCGGATGGTGGCCTGGTCCGGGCCGATGACCGCGGTGCGATTGCCGCGCTCGTCGTACTCCTGGTGGCTCTCGGCTCCGTCCGGGCCGGTCAGGAGGGTCGGCAAGTGGCCGGTGTCGTAGGTGACGCGGGTGACGGATCCGTCGGGCGCGGTCACCGCTGTCAGGTTGCCGTCGGCGTCCCATTCCCAGCGAGTGGTGCGGCCCAGGGGGTCGGTGTGGGCGACCAGGTGGTCGTGACGGTCCCACCGCTGGGTGGTGGTGTGGCCGAGCGGATCGGTGATCGCGATGATCTGGCCGTGACGATTGGACCGGTGGACCGTCACGTGGCCGAGGGAGTCCGTGTAGGTGACGGTGCTCGTGCCGTCGCCCCGGGGGCCGCCGTACGACACCGTCGAGTCGAGGATCCCGTCGGTGCCACGGGTGGCGACCACCCGCCCGGCATTGTCGTACGTGTAGCTGAACTCGGAGTCGTTGGAGTCCTGCCAACCGGTCAGGCGATGGGCGTCGTCGTAGGAGAAGCGCGTTGTGGCGTCGACGGCGTTGTGTACCTGGGTCAGATTCCCGCTGTCGTCGTAGCCGAAGGTGCGCAGGCGTGTGGGTGTCTCGGTGCCGAGTGCCGACAGGCCGATGACCCGACGGTGTTCGGTGTCGGAGTGGACCTGGATGCGGTAGCCACCGCTGTGGCTGACGGTGAGCGGTACGTCGTGCTCGTCGCGTTCGATGGTGACGCTGTTCCCGTTGCGGTCCTCAAGGCTGACCAGCCACCAGACTTCGTCGCGTGCGGTGCCGGGCTCGAAGTGCCGGGTGAGGCCGGTGCGCGGATCCCGCACGGTCAGTAGGTAACCGGCATTGCGGGTGATGTAGGTGAGGGGCAGCCGGGCTCCCTCCGCCGGGCTCACCCGGTCTCCCGGCACGTCGGGCACCCGGGGGTAGGCGAGCGCGGAACCGTCCTCGCGATACCACCACAGTCCCCCGAGCGCCTCGTCGCGCTCCAGCCGCTCGTCGAGCGTGCATGCCCAGGACGGGCCGAAGGAGGAGCCGGCCGCGTAGCCCGACAGATGGGTGCGGCGCAGCGACAGCGGGAGCACGCCCGGAAGTTCCACATCCGTCTGGGCGAGGATCATCTGGCCGGTGGCCATGTCGATCGGGTCGCCGCATGTTTCCTTGCTCTCCAGTTCGCGCGCTCGCTGGGAGAGGGTGGCTGAATCGATCTTCATGGCGGGATCGGGGTTGTGGCCGGGATCGGGGTTGCGGCCGGGATCGGGGTTGCGGCCGGAAGCGGGAGCGGGTCCCTGGCCCGAAGCGCCGCTGCCACCGCCGTTGCCGCCGCCACGGCCACCGTCACCGTCCTTGCCCGCCCCGGAGTCGATCCGTTTGATCCGGTCGTGGACACCGACGTCGATGTTCTTCTGGTCGGTGGACGTCTTCTTGATGCCGGTCGACAGGCCGCCGCCCAGATGGCCCCCGAGATCGTCGGTGGCCTTGTTGAGTGTCTTGAGCGCCCGGTCGGCGATCGGGCCGATGATCTGAGCGATGCTGTCGCGGCCCCGGGTGCGGCTGTGATGGTCGCCGGCCTTGGACAACTTGCCCTTCGTACGGCCCTTGACGCTGTCGCTGACGGTGACGAGCTTGCCGGAGGCCCGTCCGTGTTCGTCGTGATCGATGTTCAACGAGTCGATCAGCCCGCCGAGCGAGCCAGGCCCGGTGCCCGTTCCGGCCGATGCCAGCTGGAGGCTTTCCTTGCCTGCGGCCACCCCGTCCTCCAGGCCGTCCTGGCCGGCCTGGACCGCTTGGCCGGTGTCGATGCCGTTCTGTAGGCCGAGGGCGTTGGCGCCGAGCTGTACCGCCAGATCGGCCGCGACGTTCTCGATCGCCTGCACGGCCGGCTCGGTCAGAGCCGTCATGACATAGCCGACGGCCTCCTCGCCGGCCTCCTTGATGAGCCTCTTCACCAGAGTCCGGGTCGCCGCCACGGTGCCCGCAGAGATCAGCGTCGAGAGGCCGAAGGTGAACGGGGCAGCCGCCAGCGAGATACCCGCCTGCGCGATCATCGCCGAAAGGTGGGCGATGCAGGCGTACTTCATCCCCTCGATCACACCCGCGGCCTTGTCCAGCGCATCCGCGACGAGGCGAGCCGCTCCGGCTATGTCGTCCTGCTTGGAGCGGACCTTGCTCCAGTGCTTGTCCAGTGCGGTGAGCGCCTCGCCGCTGCCCGATGACAGCAGACGCTGGACAGGACTGTGCGCCGAGTGGCTGTCCTCGTCCATGTCATCCGCGAACTCCCGCAACGACGTGGCCATATCGCGGTACGCGTCCTCGTCCACGTTCGGCCAGGCGATCCCCACGATGTCCAGCGCCGTGTCCAGCCAGTCCGGCAGTACGACCGCCACTCCCCGCCCCCTCGGGTCCACGCCGGCGCCACATCGTACGGGAACGGGCGTTTGCTTGTCGGATGACTTCACGATAGTCGGGGGGTGCGCACCAGCAAAGGGATGAGCCGGGGAGTCGATGGCCTGCTCCCGGCCGATGAGGGTGTGCAGTACCGGCCTTAGCTGGAGGAGCAGTTCGTGCGTCCGCCGAAGTTGTCAGCCGCCGGAAAAATGGCCGATCTGTACCCTTGCCTTTGGCAACCGCAACTCCGCCCACACGGTCTTGCCGGGCCCACGGTCCCGGGGCACGACCCCCCACCGCGACGCCAGCCGCGCCACGATGAGCAGCCCCCACCCCGACTCCTGATCCCCCGGCGGCTCGTGCGGCGCGAGCAGGGGTACGCGTTCGAGGCGGGTGTCGGTGACCCCCACGCGCAGGACGCGCGTCTCGCCGCCGTCCGTCTCTGTCAGCCGCACCTGGAAGTCCCGCCCCGGAACATGCCCATGCCGTACGGCATTTCCGGCCAGCTCCGAAGTGATCAGCGTCAGCGTCTCGTTCACGTCGCCGTCGGACGGGTGGCCCCAGGTGTCCAGCCGCCGCGAGACGAGGGTACGGGCGAGGCGGGCGCCGCGGGTGGAGGACGTGAAGCGCATGGAGAACTCGTGCACCGGCGCGACCCCCGTTGCGGGGGAAGTTTCCTGATTCATGTGGTCCACGCTGACGTGCGGGTTTTACCGTGACGAGATACGAAACGCACACGGGCGGTAGCTGTACGTGGCGGCTCGTCAGGTGTATGCGGGACGGAGCGTGACGGTCGGCGCGGGGCCGCGTTGGCCGGACAGGAGGCGGTGCGGGTATGAGCGAACAGACGGGACCGGTCGAGGAGGAGCCCTCCGGCACGGAGGAGGAGCGCGAGCCGGGGTCCGGCATCCTCCGCGCCTTCGGGCGCCAGTTGAAGCGGTTCCGGTTACGCGCGGGGCTGGAACGGCCCGAGTTCGGCGCGCTGATGGGCTACTCGGCGTCCACGATCGCCGCGTACGAGCAGGGGCGCCGGGTTCCGCCTCCGAGGTTCATCGACCAGGCGGACGAGGCGCTGGACGCGGGTGAGGTGCTCAAGGAGTTGAAGGAGGAGGTGGCTCGGGCGCAGTATCCGGTGTTCTTCCAGGATGCGGCGGACTTGGAACGGGACGCGGTTGAGCTGTATGTGTACGCCGTCTATGCGGTTCCGGGGCTGTTGCAGACCGAGGAGTACGCCAGGGCCGTGTTCGCCATCCGTCGTCCCTTGCTTGACGAAGATGGGATCGAACGAGGGCTGAGCGGGAGGCTCGCCAGGCAGGAGATCTACAGGCGCAAGGCCGCGCCGCTGATGAGCTTCGTCCTGGAAGAGGCGGTGCTTCAGAGGCCCATTGGGGGCAAGGAAGTACTGCGCGGACAGTTGGAGCAAGTCCTGCTCATCGGCCAGCGGCGCAACGTCGAGATCCAAGTCATGCCTGTCAGCCGCGAGGATCACGGTGCGCTGGGTGGCCCATTCACCTTGATCGATACACCTGAAGGGCGGAGGATCGCCTATGCAGAGGTGCAAGGCGACAGCCGCCTCTACTCGGGGCATGCGAAGGTCCGGGAACTTGAGGCCCGTTACGGGATTCTCCGAGCCCAGGCCCTCACGCCGACCGAGTCACTGGCCTACGTAGAGAAGTTGCTGGGAGAGACATGAGCATTGAGCCCGAACTGGCCTGGTTCAAGAGCAGTTACAGCACGGGTGACGGAGGCGAATGCATCGAGGTCGCCGTCCGGCCTCACGTCGTCCGCGTACGTGATTCCAAGGACATATCCCAACCCGGACTCGCCGTCGACAGCGCGGCCTGGGCCGCGTTCGTCGGCTTCGCCGTCAGGTAGTGCCTGAGTCTGCCCCCGGCGACACGGGCCAGGGGCAGGCGTCCAGCTTCCGGCGTAGCTGGTCTATACCAAACCACCCTGCCCCAGTATCCTCACCCGTGCCAGCCAGTAGCACCGCGCCACCCCACCCACCCAGGTTGCGTGCCGCGCGGGCGGTATCACCCCGCGACCAGTTCCACAGCCGCGCGACCTGCCGATGCACCGCCTCCAGGAGGATCACGGTGAGAGTTCGCACCAGAAGTTCGGCGATCATCGGCACCATCTGTCTCGTCGCCTCCCTCGCCCTGACCACGGCGTCGGCCGACGAGGCCGCCGCCCCGCCGTCGGCGGCGAAGGTCGCGCTCACGAACGTGGCCACGGCCCAGAATCCGACGGCCGGTGCCGCCGGTCCCGGCGGGAAGGTCTGGATCGCCGAACGCGCGGGCACCGTAAGGGTTCTGGGCGACAAGGGGCTCAGCCGACCCGTTCTCGACATCTCCGCCGACACCACCACCGACGGCGAACGCGGGCTGCTGGGCATCGCGTTCGACAAGAGGTTCGCGTACTTCTACATCTCCTACACGGACCTCGAAGGCACCAGCACCGTCGACGAGTTCGCCGTACGCAACGGCAAGATCCAGCCGAACACCCGGCGTACGGTCATCACCCAGACGCAGCCCTACGCCAACCACAACGGCGGCGACATCAAGATCGGCCCCGACGGCTACCTCTACATCGCGCTCGGCGACGGAGGCTCGGGCGGCGACCCGCACGGCTACGGGCAGAGTCTCGACACGCTGCTCGGCAAGATGCTGCGGATCGACCCCCGGGGCGGCACCCCGTACGCGATCCCGGCGGACAACCCGTTCGTGGACGACCCGAACGCGCGCGACGAGATCTGGGCCTACGGGCTGCGCAACCCGTGGCGGTTCTCCTTCGACGCGGTCAAGGGCGACCTGTGGATCGGTGACGTCGGCCAGAACGACTGGGAGGAGATCGACTGGGCCCGGGCCGACAGCGAGGGCGGGGAGAACTACGGCTGGGGTCAGATGGAGGGCACCCACCCCTTCCGCGGCGGCACCGAACCCGCCAACCACGTGCCGCCCGCCTACGAGTACGACCGCACCAACTGGGGCTGCTCGGTGACCGGCGGCTACGTCTACCGGGGCAAGGCGATCCCGGCCCTCAAGGGTCAGTACGTGTACTCCGACTACTGCGACGGCACCGTCCGCTCCTTGCAGCTGAAGAACGGCGAGGTGACCGGCATGACCGACCTCGGAGTCAACGGCGGCGAGGTCATCTCCTTCGCCCAGGGCGGCAATGGCGAACTGTATGTGCTCGCCATCGGCGGGAGCGTCTTCCGTCTCGACCCGGCGGTGTAGCGCATGACGGGGGGAAGATCACTGCGGCATCTGCGGGCCGCCGCCGTGAACATCGACGGTGTCATGCTCAACGACACCTTCAGCCCGGTGATCCATCACTTCGTCGTCAGCCGGGGCGGCGTCTACACCGCGGAGCTGGAGCGGCTGATCTTCTCGCAGCGGCAGGACGACGCCGCGCGGGTGATCGGTGCGGCGGTGGGGGTCGGCTGGTCGCCGGAGAAGGTCCGGGAGGTGTACTTCCAGGAGCGGGCCGGCTATCTGGAGCGTCATCCGGTGCGGGTTCTCGACGGCGCGGTCGGCATGGTGGAAACGCTGCGCTCGGTGGGGCTGCGGACGGTCTGCTACGGCGGGCTCGACCGGTCCCACTTTGACAGTGCCCTCGGCGAGCACGCCCAACTCTTCGACGAACCCGGGTATGTGTGCACCGACGCCTGTCGTCCCGGGCTCCGCGAGATCATCACGGAGACCTTTGGGCTCCGGCCAGATCAGGTGCTCGTCATCGATGACGTGGCGCGGGTCGCCGAGGCCGCCCATGGGCTCGGGGCGCCCTTCATCGGCAATCCCAGTTCCTTCGAGCACGGCTTCCAGCGGGAGGCGATGCGTGCGGTGGGCGTACGGCATCTGGTGCGGTCGCCGGGTGAGGTGGGGGAGGAGTTGCTGCGGGTCCTGGACGCGGAGGCCGCGGCCGGTAGTTGTTGGCGCGGCTGATGTGACGAACGGGGTTCCGCGTGCTGCGGAGCCCCGTTCGTCGTCCTGTGCCAGGTGCGGGCGGCAGATCCCCGCCGTGGTGTCGTGTCTACGCGGTCGGCATCGCGAGGGTGATGGTGCTGGTGAACGCCGTGCGGCCGTCCTGCGTCGCTCTCACTGACACGATCTTCACCGCCGGGTCCGGCGACTCGTGCTCCTCCGCCTCGATCTCGCACGGGGTGTCCAGCTCCACGTACCGCTCGAAGGTGTTCTCGCTCGCCATCGGCGTGCTGCCGGGGGCGAGGAGGCGGGTGACCTGGCGGGCGGCCTCCAGCAGGACCATGCCGGGGACGTGGTCGTTGGGGTGCTCGAACAGGATGGGGTGACGGCGGTCGGCCCGGAGCAGCCAGCGGCGCGGGGCGTCGCCGGGGGAGAGGACGACGTCCGGGGCGTACCGGCGGTCGACCAGTGCCGGTTCGATGGGTTCGGCCAGCGGCGGTCCGGCGTCCGGTCCAGGTGTCAGCCGTGCGCCACGGATCCGGCGGTAGACCTCCTGCCGCAGGATGGTCGCCTTCGCCACGCCCGAGCCCACCGGCTTGCCGTCGCGCACGATATCGACCGCGACATCCAGCCCGGCCAGCTGACCGCCCTTGCGGCGGAGCTTCGAGCAGGTGACGGACAGCGACAGCTCGGCCGGTGTGCCCAGGACCCTCAACTGCTCGGGGTCGCACGTGTACTGAAGGCTGTTCAGAATGAAGTGGGTGTTCAGCGGCACGCCGTACTCGGCGTGCGACACCAGTGTGCCGACCTGGCGGATGGTCTCCGCGACCAGCGTCGAGTCGTAGTGCTGCCCGCACGGGGACGTGAAGTAGCTGTGCGTACGCGGCCACTGCGCGGAGGCGATGAAGCGCGACTCGTCCACGCGCAGCCATCTCGTCAGCAGTACCTCGGCCACGGCGGCGCGATGGACGTACTCCTTGGGCACCGTGGTGGTGAACGGCGAGTGCTGGCGCTGTGCCGGGATGAAGACGTTCGAGATGTTCCAGGTGTGCGTAGGAAGCTGGGCTTCCGGTGCCACCTCGATCGAGAGCAACGATTCAGACATTTCCCCCCCAGTAATGGAAATTCGAACCCTTGGTCGGCTGACAGCTACAATACAGGTTAGTCGGTTTTTTTCTATGGGGTGGCGTCAGCGACTTGATAAGTTGTCGTACCGACCGCGCTGACCACCACTTCGGTCGCGGCGGCCTGACTACAGCAACTGGGAGAACGGCATGGCACAGCAGGCGCGGGCAGTGGAGACGAGGCGGCTCATCCTGCAAGGCGCGGCGATGGTCTTCGACGAGATGGGCTACGACGCCGCGTCGATCAAGGAGATCCTGTCCCGGGTGTCGGTGACCAAGGGCGCCCTGTACTTCCACTTTCCGTCCAAGGAGGATCTGGCGCGCGGGGTCCTGGAGGAGCAGACGCTCCATCTGCATGTGCCGCCGCAGACCTCCAAGCTCCAGGAGGTGGTGGACCTCGCGATGACCGTCGCCCACACCCTGCCGAACGACGCGATGCTGCGCGCCGGGAGCCGGCTGGCGCTGGAGCGCGGGTCCATCGACTTCGCGTCGCGCAGCCCTTTCCTGGCCTGGGCCAAGGTGTGCGAGCAGTTGCTGGAGCAGGCCAAGGGTGACGGCGAGGTGCTGCCGCACGTCGACTCGCGCGAGACGGCCGAACTGATCGTCGGCTCCTTCACCGGCATCCAGGCCTTCTCGCAGGTCAGCTCCGGTCTGCTGGATCTGGAGCAGCGGGTGTCGGCGATGTGGAAGCACATCCTGCCGTCCATCGCCGTCCCGGCCGCCCTGGCCCGGCTGGACACCAGCCCGGATCGGGGGGCACGGCTTGAGGCGGCGAGCTTGGCGGCCGGGGAGTCGGGTGCGGAGGGTGAGGGGGCGAGCGCGGGGGCCCCGGGGGCGGGCACCGGCTGACGCCGTTTCGGTGGTGGGGCCTTGGTGGTCGGGCCCCGGCTGATGCCCCTGTGGCCCCAGCGGGCAACCTTGAGTTGTGGCGATCGTCGCGACACCCCAGCTCAAGTGCTGAGCACCGGCTGACGCTCGCGGCCCTCAACGGGTCGGGCCCTGGCTGATGATTGGGGCGTTCAACGGGTCGGCGCCGGCCGACGATCGGGGCCCTGGCGGTCATGCGGCGGCGGACGTTCAGGGCCCTCGCGTCACCTCCGGCGGCCGGGCGAGCCCGCTGGTTCCCCCGGGCCACCCCGCCCCGCCGGTTCCCCCGGACCTCCCCGCCCCCGCCCCGCAACCGGCACCCGTCGCGGGACCGGGAGCAGCGGCCCGGCAGCGGGCGTGGCGGGCGCAGCGGGCGTGGCGGGCGCGGCGGGCGGGACGGCCGGGACGGGCAACGGGTCCGGTGGGTGGAAGCGGCCGGGCGGGGCGGTGTCTCCGGAAGGGCGGAAGCGGCCCAGTTGCTCGGCGGGCACCAGCGCGGGCAGCAGGGCGTCCCACGCGCCGGCCAGCACCGGCGCGGCCAGCCAGCCCGGGTCCTGGCGGGAGAGCATCTCGACGCCGGCCGTGGTCGCCGTGACCATACGGGCGGCCTGTTCCAGATCGCGGCCGGGCAGCAACTCCCCCCTGCGGTCGGACCGGGCGAGCAGGAGCGCCACGGCCCTGCTCCAGCTCGGGTACGGACTGGGGTACCGGTCCTCGCCGGGCCAGCGGTCGTCGCAGAGCCGCAGGCCCGCCCGGAACACGACGTCGTGGCATATCCGGTGGGCCAGACCGTGGGTCATGTTGATCAGCGCTTGCAGCGTCGGGCCGCCGGGCTCCCTGGCCGCCCGGACGATGCCCCGCCAGTCCGAGCCCGACTGCGCCGCGACCGCCTCGGCCAGCTTCTCCTTCGAGCTGAAGTGGAAGTACAGGGCCCCCTTGGAGACCTTGGCCGTCTCCACGATGTCGCTCAGGCTCGTCGACGCGAAGCCCGTCTCGTCGAAGCGCACGGCCGCCGCCCGGACGACCAGCTCACGCGTGCGTTCGGCTCGTTCTTGACGCGGCATGGCTTCTCCCTCGTTACGGCGATCCCGCGGTGGTCCCCCAGTGGTCCCCGAGTGGTCCCCGAGTGGTCCCCCAGTGATCCTGCGGTGATCATCACGGCGGTCTGACAAGTACCACCCTAACAAACCAACCGTGCGGTATATTACTCCGCTGTCGGGCCGCTCGGTGTGGGGTTCGTGAAGGACATGGTGAGGTAGAAAACCAACCGTCCGGTATTGTATGGTCGGTCTCATCGACGGTCAGGAACAAGTAGGGGGAGCCATGGAAACCGTGGAGAGGGTGGTGCAGACAGGGGGCGACGTCACGGACGACTTCGTCACCGAGTTCTGCCGGCGGATGCTCGCCTCGCTCAAACGACGCGATCAGCGGACCAGGGGTGAGTGGTACGTCTCCGGGTTACTGTCGGTTCCCGGACGCAAGTCCATCCGTGCCCTGGCCGCAGTGGCCGACCACGGCGCCGCCGAACAGAGCCTGCACCACTTCATCAGTAACTCCTCCTGGGCCTGGGGGCCCGTACGGCAGACGCTCGCCCGCCATCTGGACCGGGTGCTGCTGCCGCAGGCATGGGTGATCGACCTGATGGCCATCCCCAAGGCCGGGGTGCACTCCGTCGGCGTCGAGGAGTCCTTCCGCTTCGACCTCGGCCGCGTCGTCAACAGCCAGCAGGCGTACGGCGTCTCCCTGGCCAGCGAGCAGCTGAGCGTGCCCGTCAACTGGGACCTCAACCTGCCCTCCGAGTGGCTGGACGACCAGGAGCGGCGGCGCCGGGCCCGGATCCCGGACGACGCCGCGGCCATGCGGGTCGAGGCGGGCGTCGTGCACACGGTCGCCGAACTCGCCGACCCCGCCTGGGGGCTGCGCCGCCGACCGGCCGTCCTGGACGCCCGCACCCTGGACGCGCGCGCCCTCGTGGAGCAGTTCACGCGCCGGGGCATACCGTTCGTCATGCGTGTCGACGGGGCGACCCGCGTCGTCGGCTTCGACCCCGGTCAGCCCGGTTCGCGAGGGCGGCTCTTCCAGGCCGAACAGCTGGCCGAGCGGGGGAAGAAGCTGTCCAAGCCGGTCAGCTGGGTCGACCCGGAGTACTCGGTCACGCGATCGGTCCTGGTGAGCGGGGCCAGGGTGACCCTGCCGGGGGTCCGCAGGCCGGGGGCGACGCCGCTGTCCGACCGGCCGCTGACGCTCGTAGGCGGCTGGCCGATGCAGAAGGGCCGGTCGCCCGAGCTGTGGCTGTCCAATCTGCTGGACGTGCCTCCGGCCGCGCTGCTGCGGCTGGGACGGCTGACCCGGCGGGTGAGCAAGGACTTCACGGGGGTCAGCACACGGGTCGGCATGCGTGACTTCGAGGGGCGCTCGTACGCGGGCTGGCACCGCCATGTGACGCTCTGCTCGGTGGCGCACGCGATCCTGGTCCTGGCCTCGGACCGCCCGCAGCGCCTCGGCGCCTTGCAGGCCGCCGGTTCCTCGGCCCCTTAGCGGAGCCTTCCGTCGCGGAGCCTTCCTTAACGAAGCCTCCCGTAGCGGAGTCTTCCGCCGGTGACGGCGGGGTCGGCCTCCAGGGCCGCCCGCCGCATCAGTTCGGCCCGGGCCGCGCCACGCATCGCCGACATCGCCGAGACTGCCGACACCGCCGAGACTCCCGACCTCGCCGCCGGCAGGGCGCCGCTCCCGCCGGTACGGCCGATCAGCTCGCCCGGATCGGCCGGAACCGTCGGATCCGCCGCGCCCGTCAGCAGCTCGATCTGCCGTACCGCGCGGTGCACCCGCAGGGACAGGCCGTCGACCACGGTTCGGCCGGCGAAGCCCGCCGCCTTGGTGAGCCGGGTCGGCCAGGCCGAGCACGCCGTGTCGAGGACGGCGGCCCCGCAGTGCGCGACGGTCGGGGCGAGGGGGTCGGCGGCGTGGGCGGGCAGGGTGGAGACGACCACGGCGACGCCCTGGAGCGAGCGGTCCAACGCGTCGAAGTGACGCAGGTCCACCGCGACGCCCAGCCGCCCGGCCGCCGCCTCGACCTCGGTCGCCTGACGGCGCTCCCGGACCACCACGACCGGCTCCCTGACGCCGACCTCCCGCAGCGCGGCCAGCGCGGAACAGGCCGCGCTCCCGCCGCCCAGCACGACGGCCGATCCCGGCGCCCGGAGTCCGGCTTCGTGAAGGGCGGTGGTGATGCCGTGCGGGCCGGTGTGGTCACCGAAGCTCCGGCCGTGCCGGAAGACCACCGTGTCGGCCCCGCCCACATCCAGAGCCAGGTCGGACACCTCGTCGACCAGCGGCAGCACAGCCCGTTTCAGTGGCTCGGCCAGGCAGAGGCCGGCCCACTCGTCGCCGAGCGAGTCGAACAGCGCGGGCAGGGCGGGTTCGTCGCACTCGATCGCCTCGTAGCTCCAGTCCCGTCCCATGGCCGCGTGCGCGGCACGGTGCAGCGTGAGTGACAGGGACCGGCCGACCGGCGATCCGAGGACCGCAGCACGGTTGCCGCGCCCGGCCCAGGGCGGCGTGCGGCCCACGGGTGTCTGATCTGCGTACATGGGTTGGCAACGCTCCATCTTCGTCGGAGGTTCGGCGGAGGTCCGTCGGAGGTTCGTGGGGAGGGGGGCGGACACTCGGACACTCGGTGGCGGGTGGCGGGTGGCGGGTGGAATACGGACCGCGGATATCGGAACAGCCTAGAAAGCGGATCCTCCGGACAGGGCGCCGAGTTGACATAGACCCGTGACGGATCGGGCGGCAGGTCCCATTCCGCCCGTCTGATTCCGCCAGCCCGATTCCGCCCGTCCGCCCGTCCGGACCGTGAATCGCCTCCGTCGCTCTCCCGTCCGCAAGGTGATGAAATCGCGGCGGGCTGTTTGCCGCCGTCCCGGCCGTGGCGCCAGAGTCGAGTTCCGAGAGGGCCGCCCATCGCGAATTGGAGTTGTGATCGTGACCAACGTCGCCGTCATCTACTACTCGTCCACCGGACATGTGCACAAGCTCGCCGCCGCGGCCGCCGTCGCGGCCGAGAAGGCCGGTGCCGAGGTACGTCTGCGCAAGGTCTCCGAGACCGCCTCCGAGGCCACGATCGCGACGAGTCAGGAATGGACCGCGCATGTCGCCACCACCGGCGGCATCACCGAGGCGACGCCCGCGGACCTGGACTGGGCCGATGTCCTGCTGTTCGGCACACCCACCCGCTTCGGTCTGCCGGCCGCGCAGCTCAAGCAGTTCATCGACAGCACGGGCGACCTCTGGAGCCAGGGCAAGCTGGTGAACAAGGTGGTCTCCTCGTTCACCTCGACCTCCACCGCCCACGGCGGCCAGGAGAGCACGCTGCTGGCGCTCAACAACACCTTCTACCACTGGGGCGCGATCATCGTCGCCCCCGGCTACGCGGACCCGGTCCAGTTCGCGAGGGGCAACGGAAACCCGTACGGCACCAGCCATGTCGCCTACGACACCACCCCGCCCGGCGCGGAGAAGCTGGGGGCGATCGAGTTCCAGGCCCGCCGCGCGGTCGAGATCGCCACGGCGCTCAAGGCCGGTTTTCAGGCCGCCTGATCCCATCAGAGCCGGCCCATCTGCTCGATCAGAGCCGGCCCATCTGCTCGATCAGAGCCGGCCAGATCTGCTCGATCCGATCCGATCCGATGACCCGAGGGGACGCACACCCATGAACATCATCAGCTGGAACGGCACGGAACCGGAGAATCCGCTGGTGCCGGGCGACGCGACCGAACGCGACAGCGTGAAAATCGTGAACGCCCTCTTCACCGGCCTGGTCGAATACCACCCGGACACGGCCGAACCCCGTACCGCGGTGGCCCGGTCCATAGAATCGTCCGACTCCCGTGTCTACCGGATCAGCCTGAATCCGGGCTGGACGTTCCACGACGGAACCCCGGTCACCGCCGCGAGTTTCGTCGACGCCTGGAACTACACCGCGTACGGCCCGAACAGACTCCAGGGCGCCGATTACCTCTCCCACATCCAGGGTTATGAAGCGACCCAGAGCGGATCCACGGACGAGTTGTCGGGTCTGAAAGTGGTCGACGACAGCACCTTCGAGGTGACCTTGTCGGCGCCGTTCTCCGCCTTCGTGACCCGGCTCGGCTATGCCGCGTTCTTCCCGCTGCCGCGCGCCTTCTTCGCCGACCGCAAGGCATTCGAAGCGCATCCCATCGGCAACGGGCCGTTCGGCTTCGCGTCGCACACCCCCGGCGAGAACATCGTCCTGACCCGGTACGACGCCTACGCCGGAGCGCGCAAGCCGCGCGTGGACGGGGTGGAATTCCGGTTCTACCGGATGCTTGAGGACGCCTACGCGGACGTCGTGGCGAACAAGCTCGACTATCTCGACTTCGTCCCGGCGGACGCGCTCGACGGCGGCCGGTACAAGCGGGAACTGGCCGGGCGCTGTGTCTCCAAGCCGTACATGGGAGTGCAGTCGATCTCCTTCCCGCTGTACGATCCGCGCTTTCGTGATCCGCGTCTGCGGCAGGCGATCTCGATGGCCATCGACCGGCAGTTCGTGATCGACAAGGCATTCGACGGCGACAAGATGCTGCCCGACGGATTCGTGCCGCCGATCGTGCCCGGATACGCCGCCGATCCCGGCGCCGACCTGTGCACCTATCAACCGGAAAAGGCGAAGGCGCTGTTCGACGCCTCCGGCTTCCAGGGCCCGATCGAGCTGACCTCCAACGACGACTCGGCCAATGAGGTGTGGATCGACGCGGCCTGCACCACCATCACCGCCGCCCTGGGCGTCGAGGCCAGATATCTGCCGGTCCCCACCTTCGGCGAATTCCGCAAGCTGATCAACGAACAGAAGGTCAGCGCTCCCTTCCGTTCCGGCTGGGTCGCGGACTACCCGTCGATCGAGAACTTCCTCAACCCGATCTTCCGTACGGACGCGGCCGTCAATGGCTCCGGATACTCCCATCCGGAAGTGGACGCATTGCTGGCCGAGGCGGACGCGGCGCCCACGGAACAGGAGGGCTGGGCGCTCTACCGGCAGGCGCAGAGCCTGATCCTCCAGGACATGCCCGCGATTCCGCTGTGGTACCAGAAAGTCGAATCGGGCTGGTCCACCCGGACGAAGAATGTCAGCGTCACCCCGCTGCTCCAGCTGGATCTGTTCGATGTGACCCTGGAGGACTGAACAGGGCGGGCGTGCGGTGCGGTAGGCCGCAGAGGATCAAACGGGTCTGCGGCTTCATGACCGATCATGAAGCCGCAGACCCGATGTCGTGAGGTCCGGCCGCACTCTCCGGGTCCTCGCGGATCGGCACACGAGTCCCGTACTTGATTGTTTCTGCCGGTCAAGGCTCGCGAACAACTCGCCGCTCGGGTGGACTCAGGTCGAGGCCATCCCGTTCCGCGAACCAGAGAGAGGGCACCGTGAACAGCGAACTGCTTGTCTCCGACGCGAGCCACTTCCGGGTCGACTACGAGATCAACCCCTACATGGACACCGCGATCCAGCCCGACATCCAGGCGGCGCTCGCCGAGCACCAGACGATCGTGGCCGCGCACCTCGCGGCCGGCCGCAAGGTCGAGTACCTGCCGTCCGCACCGGAGTGCCCCGACATGGTGTTCACCGCCAACGCGGCCGTGATCCGCGGCGAACGGGCCATCCTCGGCTCACCGCCGCCCGAACGCCGCGCCGAGGTGCCGTACTTCAAGGGATGGCTGGCCGACCGGCGGTTCGAGGTCATCGAGGCGCCCTACGCCTTCAGCGGCCAGGGCGACGCCCTCGCCTGCGGCGACCTGCTGCTCGCGGCGTACGGCCGGCGCACCGACGAGCGGATGCTCAAGGTGCTCGCCCGCGAACTCGACTACGAGGTGGTGCCGCTGCGCACGGTGAGCCCCCGCTGGTACGACCTGGACCTGGCCGTCGGTGTCATCGCCCCGGACACCCTCGCGTACTGCCCGCGGGCCCTCGACGCCCGCAGCCTGCGCACCCTGCGCGGACTCGGGACCGACCTGATCGAGGTGTCCGCCGAGGAGGCGGCGCGGTTCGCGCTGAACCTCGTCAGCGACGGAACCACCGTCACCATGACCCGGGGTGCGCCGCGACTCGCCGCCGCGCTGCGCGACCGCGGCCTGGAGGTGGCCGAACTCGACACGACCGAACTGGCCAAGGGCGGTGGCGGGATCCGCTGCACCGCTCTGACGCTGGACAACCCGCCGGCCAATCCCGTGAAACAGTGGCCATAGGTTCAGGGACCGCGGCAGCCGGGCCCGGCCGCGAGCGGCCGTCCACGCGCCCGGCCCGTCGCCGCTCACGGCCGGGGAGCCGTACGGGCATCCGGCCGGGGAGCCGTACGGGCATCCGGCCGAGGATCCGCACGGGGATCGCCAACCCACGGGGGAGCAGGCAGGTATGACCACGGGATCATCCGTGCGGGCGCACCGCATCGTCGGCGCGCTGATCGCCGTCCTCGCGGCCGTGCTGGCCGTGCTCGGCTCGGCGGGCACCGCGTCCGCGCACGGTTCGCTCGTCGCCACCGACCCGGCGCAGGACTCGGTGCTGCCGAGGCAGCCCACCGCCGTCACGCTCACCTTCGACGACGGGGTGACCCTGCCCTCCGCCTCGCTCCGCGTCCTCGATCCCGGGGGCGAGCGGGTCGACACGGGCGCCCCGGCGCACGCCGCCGACCGGGCCGACACCGTACGGGTCACCCTGCGCGACGGCCTCGCCGACGGCACCTACACGGTGGCCTGGCAGGTGATCTCCGCGGACTCGCACCCCGTCGGCGGCGCCTTCACCTTCTCCGTCGGGGCGCCCTCGGCCGTCTCCGCCGCCTCCGCCGAGGCCCTCCAGGGCGCCGGGACGGACGGGGTGATCTCCTTCCTGTACGGCACCACGCGCGCCGTCGCCTATGCCGCGTTCGCGTTGCTGACGGGGGCGGTGGCGTTCGTCCTGATCTGCTGGCCCGCCGGGGTGTCCGTCCGGCGGGTGCAGCGGCTGCTGGTGACCGGCTGGATCGCCCTGCTGGGCTCGACCGTGGTGCAGATGATGCTGCGCGGGCCGTACGAACAGGGCAACGGCATCCTTCCGTCGCAGGATCCGGCGTCGGCGCAGGCCCATGTCCCCGTGGACGAACGGATCTATCTCGCGCTGGCGCTCAGGCTGGTGCTGCTCGTCGCGAGCGGCGTGTTCCTGGTGCTGCTGGTGGGGCAGTTGGGGCAGTCCGGTGCCGAGGCGCCCCGGCGGTCCCGGGTGCGGCTCTGCTCGGCCGCACTGGCGCTGGCGGTCGGGCTGTCGGCGACCTGGGCCATGACGAACCACTCCTCCGAGGGCGCCCAGGTCTGGCTGGCCGTGCCGGTGACCGTGCTGCATCTGCTGGCCATGGCGGTCTGGCTGGGCGGTCTGGTGACGTTGGTGGCCGGCCTCCGTCAGGGTGTCGGGCACGCGGCGGTGGAACGCTTCTCCGTCGTCGCCCTCGTCTCGGTGACGGTCCTCGTCCTGACCGGGCTGTACCGCTCCTGGCGTGAAGTGGGCTCCTGGGACGCCCTGTTCGATACCGGGTACGGGCAGCTGCTGCTCGTCAAGATCGGGTGCGTGCTCCTCATGCTCGCCGCGGCGTGGGTCTCCCGGTCACGCCTTGCCCGGCTGCGGGGTGGGGCGGAGGGACCGGAAGGCGGGTCCGCGCGAGCGCGACTGCGGCGTTCCGTCCTGGCTGAGTCGGTGGTGGCCGTGGTGGTGGTCGGGGTGACGACGCTGCTCACCTCCACACCGCCCCCGCGTACGGCGTCCGAGGACGTGTCGGCCGCCGCCCCGGGCCCGGCCGCGAGCGTGGCGCCGGGCGGGACCCTCACGTCGGCGATCCCGTTCGACACCGGTGGCGGGACCTCGAACGCCCAGGGCACGGCGACGGCGACCCTCACCCCGGCGACGGCGGGCGGCTACACCGTCCGGCTGGAGCTGCGCGAGGCGGACGGGACACCGGCGGACGTACCGGAGGTCCATCTGGCCTTCACCCTGCCCGCCCGTGACCTCGGCCCGCTGGAAGTGCCCCTGCGGCCCGACGGCACCGGGGTGTGGACGGGCCCGGCCCGGCTGGCGCTGGCGGGGGAGTGGACGGTGTCGGTGACCGTGCGCTCGTCCGACACCGATCAGACGACGTCGACGGGGCGGGTCACGATCGGCGGGTGAGCGGGGTGGACGGGTCGATTTCCGGGTGCGTCTACGGCCCTGAGGCCGGGCGCACTGACGTGTCGATCCACCCCCCCCACCTCACTCCCCGATCACCCCAACAGCCCCACTCCCGCACGGACTTGACAAGGTGTCCCCGCTCCGCTTTCCGGGGTGGTGAGGTGTCGAACACGCTGGGCGCATGATTCGTCAGAAGCAAGTCTGGCCATGGATGATCGCGGCCATCGGATTTGTCGCGCTGGTCGCGGCGGCCGGGTTCCGGGCGACCCCCGGTGCTCTGGTGGAGCCGCTGCAGCGGGAGTTCGGATGGTCCACCGGGGTCATCGGCTTCGCCATGTCCGTCAACCTCGCCCTCTACGGCATCACCGCGCCGTTCGCCTCCGCGCTGATGGAACGATTCGGCGTGCGCAAGGTGACCGCGGGCGCCATGTCGCTGATCGGCCTCGGCAGCGGACTCGCCATCTTCATGAACGCGTCCTGGCAGCTCGTGATGCTCTGGGGCGTGCTGGTCGGCCTCGGCGCCGGCTCGATCTCGCTGGGCTTCGTCGCCACGATCGGCACCCGCTGGTTCGTCAAGCGCCAGGGGCTGGTCACCGGCCTGCTCACCGCGGGCGGGGCGACCGGCTCGCTGGTGTTCCTGCCGCTCGTCGCCACGCTCTCCGAGGCGCCGGGCGGCTGGCGCACCGCCGCGATCGTGGTGTCCCTGGTGGCCTTCGCCACCGTGCCGTTCGTCCTGCTGTTCTTCCGGGAGCACCCGGCCGACGTCGGGATCCCCCCGTACGGCGCGGACGAGATCGTCACCCCGCCGCCCGCCACCCGCAGCGCGACCCGGCTCGCCATAGACGGGCTGAAGACCGCCGTGCACAGCAGAGCGTTCTGGCTGCTCGCCGTCGCGTTCGCGATCTGCGGCGCCACCAGCAACGGGCTGGTCAACACCCACTTCATCCCCGCCGCCCACGACCACGGCATGACCTCGGTCACCGCCGCCGGGCTGCTCGCCATGATCGGCATCTTCGACCTCATCGGTACGGTCCTGTCCGGCTGGCTCAGCGACCGCTACGACCCGCGCGTCCTGCTGCTCGGCTACTACCTGCTGCGCGGCGTCTCGCTGCTGATCCTGCCCCAGCTGTTCGATGACAAGATCACCGGCGCCATGATCGTGTTCGTCATCCTGTTCGGCCTGGACTTCATCGCCACCGTGCCGCCGACGGTCGCCCTGTGCCGGGAGTACTTCGGGATGTCCGCCCCGATCGTCTTCGGCTGGGTCTTCGCCGCGCACCAGCTCGGCGCCGCCTTCGCCGCCACCGCGGCCGGTCTCACCCGCGACGGTTTCGGCACCTACGCGCCCGCTTGGTACGTCGCCGGCGCCCTCAGCATCGGCGCGGGGTTCCTGTCCCTGCGCACGCGCCGTCCGGGGATCGAGAAGACCCTGATCGAAGAGCCCGCGCGCGTCTGACCGTTCACGTGTTCCAGCGCACCGCAGCGCACTCGCCCCGTTCCCCCGTCCCCGTTGTGTCTCCCCTTCCGCCATGGAGATGGCGCCTCCCCGAGCCCCACCGGAGGCGCCACCCTGGGCGCCTGGGGCCCTGAGGCCCCGATGCCGGTCACCGGCCCGGACCCGGCGGCGGCAAGGTGACGGAGTCCCCGCGATCCCGTTCATCTCTTGTCCGGAAACCTGCGATAAATCGAGTCAGTCGCGTACGTCGCGTCAGTCGAGTACGACGAGTACGTCGAGCCAGTCGACTACATCGAGTCAGTCGAGTACGTCGAGTACGTCGAAGCAAGTCCCCCTTTGTGAAAGGTGCCGTAATGGCGAACGCTCAGCAGACCAAGGCCGTCACCCTCCGCGAGCTGCACGAGAAGGGCGTGCTGGTGCTGCCGAACGCCTGGGACGCGGGCAGCGCGGCGCTCATCGCCCAGGCCGGCGCCCAGGCCATCGCCACCACCAGCGGCGGGGTGTCCTGGTCGGCCGGGAAGCCGGACCAGCAGGCGCTCACCCGCGACGAGATGGTGGCCGCGGTGCGCCGGATCGCCGACGCCGTGCAGGTGCCGGTGACCGCCGACATCGAGGGCGGCTACGGGCCCACGCCCGAGGACGTGGCGGCGACCGTCACCGCGGTGATCGCGGCCGGCGCGGTCGGCGTGAACATCGAGGACTCCAAGCCGAACGGTGAACTGTTCTCGGCCGACGAGCAGGCCGACCGGATTCGCGCCGCACGGCAGGCGGCGCGGCTGGCCGGGCTGCCGGAGCTGGTGATCAACCTGCGTACCGATGTCTTCCTCTTCCAGATCGGGGCGCCCGAGGGACGGCAGGCCGACGTGCTCGCCCGTGCGGCCGTCTACGCCGAGGCCGGGGCGGACAGCCTGTTCGTGCCGGGCCTGGTCGACCTCACCGTCATCGCCGAACTGGTGAAGGCCCAGCCGCTGCCGCTCAACGTGATGGCCGGTCCGGGCGCGCCCTCGGTCGCCGAGTTCGAGGCGGCCGGGGTGCGCCGGGTCAGCGTCGGCACCGCCGTCGCCCAGGCCGCCTACACCCTCGCCCAGCGGGCCGCCGCCGAACTGCTCGGCAAGGGCACGTACGACGAGCTGGCCGGCGCGCTCGACTTCGGCGCGGTCAACAGCAGTTTCGCTCGCTGAGGCACGCGGAAGAGCCTCACGGCCTGAGGACGTGCGCCAGGCACGGGGCAGGGCCGGCCGCTCACATCGGTCCGGCCCACCCCTCGTGTTGTCCATGTGTACGAATCATCCAGTACCTGTACAAGAGATGAGGGGATGGGAATGGGGAGGCCGGAGAAATCAGTGGACGCCTCGGGTGGAGCGGTCGCGGAGTTCGCGAGCCGCCTGCGCCGGCTGCGCATCGAGGCCGGCAGTCCGACGTACCGGGACATGGCCAAGGCGGCGATGTACTCGGCGTCGGTGCTGTCCAGCGCGGCCAACGGGAACCGGCTGCCCACGCTCCAGGTCGCGCTGGCGTACGTGGCTGCCTGCGGCGGCGATCGGGAGGAATGGCGCCGCCACTGGCTGGAGGCGGCGGCCGGCGGCGTACCGGGGATGCCACCGCACCCGGCGCTGCCACCGCACCCGGCGGCGCAGGCCGCACCGGGCGCACCGGCCGCCGCACCGCCGCCACCACCCGCGCCGCCGGTCTCCCGGCAGTCGATGGACGGGCAGCGGGTGGCCGGGCAGCCGTTGGGCGGGCAGCCGGTGGTCGGGCGGGCAGCGGCCGGGCGGGCAGCGGCCGGGCGGACGTACTCCCGGCAGCCGATGGCGGCCCCGGACTCCCGGCAGCCGACGGCCGCGCACGCCTACCAGCAGCGGACAGCCACGCACGGCCACCAGCAGCCGACGGGCACGCACGGCTACCAGCAGCCGACGGCCCCCCACGGCCCCCACCAGCCGATGGCCACCCCCGACCCCCGGCGGCCGGCAGCGGCAGCGGCAGCGGCAGCATCCCCCCAGCCGTCCGCCACCGACGCGATACCCCGCGAGCCGACCGCCGAGCCGATACCCCAGGGGCCCACGGCCCCGGCGAGACCCGAGCAGCCCCGGACCACGGTCACCGCCCTGGTCACCGCCCCGGCCCCCGCCCCCGCCATCCCCCTGGCCACCGCCCCGGCGCTGCCCACCCCCTTCCAACTGCCGCCCCGCCCGCAGGGGCTGGTCGGCCGCAACACCGAGCTGGTTCGGCTCGCCTCCGCCCCCGCCGGACCGGTCGTGATCAGCGGCCCGGCCGGCGTCGGCAAGAGCGAACTGGCCCTGCACCACGCGCACGACCTCGCCGTGGCCATGGTGGACGGCCAGCTGTACGCCGATCTCGGCCCGGTGCCCGAGGGCGGGTACGACGTGCCGGGGCTGATCGCCGAGTTCCTCGCGGCGCTGGGGGTGCCCGCCGGGCAGATCCCGGCGGCGGCCGACCAGCGGGCCGGGCTCTACCGCTCGCTGCTCGCCCAGCGCCGGGTGCTGGTGCTGCTGGAGAACGTGCACTCCGAGCGGCAGGTCCGCCCGCTGCTGGTCGACTCGGCGACCAGCACCACCATCGTCGTCGGCCGCTCCTCGCTGCTCGGCCTGCGGGACGTCCACCGGATCCGGCTGGAACTGCTCCCCCGGGCCGACTCCGTCGCGCTGATCTCCCGGGGGCTGCCGGAACGCGCCCAGGCCGATCCGGCGAGCGCCGAGCGGCTGGCCGAGCTGTGCGGCGATCTGCCGCTGGCGCTGGACATCGCCACCCGCAAGCTGCTCGCCCACCCCGGGATGTCCCTGCGCTGGGCGGTCAACCGGCTCGACCGCCCCGAGGCGCTGCTGGACTGGCTGAGCGTCGGTGACCTCTCCCTGCGGGAGGTTCTCCACTCGGCGTATGTCCAACTCAGCTGCGGCGCGGCCGACCTGCTCGACCGGTTGGCCAATCTGCCGCAGCTGGAGCTTCGGGCCGACGGATCAATTCTGGCCGGAGCCGATCGATTGATCGACGAGTTGGTCGAGGCGGGCATGCTCCGGGCCACCGACCGGCTGGGTGCCTACCGGCTCGACCCGCTGGCGCGGGCCTTCGTCGCGGACCGCGATCCGGCCCGCAACCTGCTGTCCCGCCACTCCGTGCCGTTCCCCCGGATCCGGCCGCAGGCCGCCGCCCCGCAGCTGACCTGACCGCCCGGTCAATTCCGGTCAACCGCACGTTGATTGTCCGATTCGGACAAGTCTGTCGATCAACAGCCGCTCTCGCTGTACTCGTCCTACCGAACGGAACTCGAACAGAAGAACGAGCCGTTCACCTGCTCGCTCGAACGGGCGGTGGGACGAGTAGCGAGGTGGAAGAGCATGACCAACCACGAGGTCGAGGTCCTGGCGATCGGCGCGGGGCCGTCCAACCTGGCCCTGGCGGTGGCGATCGAGGAGTCCGGCGCCACCGGCCTGGCGGCCGACACCCTGATCCTGGAACAGCACCCCGATGTGCAGTGGCAGCGCAATCTGCTGCTGCCGTTCGCCCGGAGCCAGGTCTCCTTCGTCAAGGACCTGGTGACCCTGCGCAACCCGCAGAGCCGTTTCTCCTTCCTCTCCTTCCTGCACGCCAAGGGCCGGCTCGACGAGTTCGTCAACCTCGGCACCTTCAACCCCTTCCGCCGGGAGATCTCCGAGTATCTCCAGTGGGTGGCCACCTCCCTCGACCATGTGGGAGTCCGCTACAACGCCAAGGCCCGTGGCGCCGCCCCGCGCCGGGCCGACGACGGCACCGTGATCGGCTGGCGCGTCACCCTCGCCGACGGCGACACCGTCGACGCCCGTGACCTGGTGGTCGGCACCGGCCGCGACGCCCGTATCCCCGCCGAGTTCGCCGACCTGCCCTCGGACCGCGTGATCCACAGCTCCCAGTACTCCGGCCGGATCGCCCGCTATCCGATCGACCGGCCGGTACGGGTGGCGGTGATCGGCGCCGCGCAGAGCGCCGCCGAGATGTTCGTCTCCGTCCACCAGGATCTGCCGCTCAGCCAGCCGACGCTCATCCACCGCTCGGTCGGCCTGATGAACTACCAGACCAGCAAGTTCGTCAACGAGCTGTTCTTCCCGTCCTTCGTCGACGACTTCCACGCCAGCTCCCCGCAGGCCCGCAAGGACATCCTCGACGAGGTCCGCCAGACCAACTACGCCGGTCTGGCCGCCCCGTTCCTCGACGAGACCTACATGATGCTCTACGAGCAGAAACTGACCGGCTCCCAGCGCTCCGCCGTCCGGCCGATGACCGAGGTCGTCTCCGCCCGCGAGGAGGACGGCGAGGTCGTCCTCGAACTGCGCGACCGCAGGACCGGCCGCGTCGAACGGCACCGCTGCGACCTGGTGCTGCTCGGCACCGGCTACGACCAGCGCATGCCCGCACTGGTCCGCGGCCTGGCCGCCCAGGTGGGCCTGGACGAGATCGAGGTGGACCGCCGCTACCGCGTGGACCTCGGCGAGGACACCCGCGCCGGCCTCTACCTCCAGGGCTTCAACGAGGCCACCCACGGCATCTCCGACTCCCTGCTCAGCGTCCTCGCCCAGCGCTCGCACGAAATCACCGGCGACCTGCTCGACCGGCGCAGCGTCACCGTCACGGCGGGGGGCCGCTGATGGAGATCCGCCGCCTGGACCGCGCCAACCTGACCCCCGCCTACGGCATCAAGGGCGAACGCCTCCAGCCGTGGGACGCGCTCAACGCCCCCTTCGAGGGCGCCTGGTGCGTCGTACGGGCCGGCGGCGAGTCCACCCCGCACAGCCACCACGAGTACGAGATCTTCATCGCGATGAGCGGCCGGGCCGCCCTGGTCGTGGACGGCGTCCACCACGAGTTCGCCGCCGGTGACATCGTCCACCTCCCGCCCGGCTGCACCCACAAGGTCGTCAACCCCTCCGCCGAGGACTTCGAGTACTACGGCATCTGGTGGGACACCGACATGTCCGAGTACTTCCTGACCCGCCACCAGAAGGAGGCCGCGGCATGACCAAGCGCACGGCGGTGATCTCCCCCGCCCCGACCGCCAACGGCGACCTGCACCTCGGCCACCTCGCCGGGCCGTTCCTGGCCGCCGACGTCTTCACCCGCTACCAGCGCGCCGCGGGCCGCGACACCGTCTTCGGCACCGGCGCCCAGGACACCTCCACCTTCGTCGTCACCACCGCCCGCCGCCTCGGCATCACCCCCGGGGAACTCGTCACCGACTCCACCGCCAGGATCGAGGCGACCCTCGCCGCCCTGGGCATCGCGGTGGACGCCTTCACCCGGGACGAGGAGCGCTTCACCAAGCAGGTGCTCCAGTTCGTCAGCCGCCTCCACGACGAAGGCAAACTCGTCCTGCGGCCCACCCTCTTCCCCTACGCCCCCAGCACCGGGCAGTACCTGGTCGACGGCTACGTCAAGGGCGGCTGCCCGAACTGCCTCGCGGAGGGCTGCGCCGGGCTCTGCGAGAGCTGCGGCCACCCCCTGGCGGCCGGCGACCTCATCGACCCCCGCTCCACCGAGCACCCCGACGAGACCCTGGAACTGCGCGAGGTCCCCGTCCTGGTACTGCCCCTGGAGGACTACCGGCAGCGGCTGCGGGAGTACTTCGCGAGCACCGGCGCCGCCCTGCGCCCGCACATGGCCCAGGCCGTCGACGAGATGCTGGCCCGGCCGCTGCCCGACTTCCCCGTCACCTACCCCATCTCCTGGGGCATCCCCGCCCCGTTCGCCGAGACCGCCGGGCAGAGCGTCAACCCCAACGCCGAGACGATGGCCTGGTCCATCTACACCACCGTCCTCGCCGCCGAACGGCACGGCGAGGTGGTGTCCGCCGACGACGAACTGTGGTGGCCGGAGTCCGGCACCGAGGTCGTCTACTTCCTCGGCTTCGACAACACCTTCCCCTTCGCCATCGCCGGGGCGGCCATGCTGCTCGCCCTGCACGACCGCTACGCCCTGCCGGCCCGCTTCGTCACCAACGAGTTCTACGAGCTGGAGCACCAGAAATTCTCCACCAGCCGGGGCCACCTGGTCTGGGGGCGGGAACTCGCCGACCGGCTGCCCCGCGACGTCGGCCGCTACCACCTGGCCGCCACCAGCCCCGAGCACCAGCGCACCAACTTCGGCTGGTCCGCGCTTGCCGCCGTCACCGGCGCCCGGCTGGTCGAGCCCTGGAACCGGGTCGCCGCCAAGGCCGGACGGTGGACCGGGCAGACCCTGCCCGTCTCCGCCGCCTCCCGCGAGGCCGCCGACCGGATCACCGAGCGGTTCGCCGCCGCCTACGAACTCGACACCTTCAGCCTCGGCCGCGCCGCCGAGACCCTGGCCGAGCAACTGGGCCGGCTGGACCGCTGGGAGGTGACCGACGACCGGGCCGGCGACTTCTGCCACCAGGTGCAGACGCTGCTCAGGGGCGCCGCCCCGATCCTGATCGACCTCGCCGAGCGGGCCGGGATCGACACCCGGCTCACCCCCGCCGACCGGACGACCGCGATCACCGTACGGGACCTGCCACGGCTGGACACCGGGACGGTGTGAGATGGCCGCCGACGCCCAACGCGTCCTTGTGATCGGCGCCGGGGTGACCGGACTGCTCTCGGCCGTCCGGTGCGCCCTGGCCGGGCACCACGTCACCGTGCTGGACCGGGACGCGATCCCCAACCCCGGCTCCACCTCCTTCGACCAGCACCGGGCCGTGCGCGCGCTCGACCTCGCCGACCTGGCCGCCTCCCGGCGGATCGCGGTGGCCCACCGCCGCTGGATGGCCCTGGAGGCCCTGACCGGCGCCAAGTTCTACCGCCGGGTGGGCATGATCACCGCCTGGCCGGCCGACGAGGCGGACGCCGTGCTGGACGCGGCCCGCGCCGCCGACCTCCCGGTCCGCCTGATCGACCCGGACACCGTGCCCCACGTCCGGTTCCCCGAGAACACGGTCGGGGTGCTGGAACGCCACGGCGGCATCCTGCTCGCCGACCACGCGCTCCAGGTCCTGGTCCGCTGGCTCAACGAGCAGCCGAACGTCACCCTGCGCCCCTGGCAGGAGGTCAAGGAGGTGGACGCGGAGACCGGCCGGGTGTACCTGCCCGACGCGGAGACCCTGGACGCCGACCTGACCCTGATCGCCACCGGCCCCTGGTCGAAGGATCTGGTCGACCTGCCGATGGTCCTGCACCGCCAGACCCTGGTCTACCTGAAGCCCCCCGAGCAGCTCGCCACCGCCTGGGAACGCACCCCCGGCATCGGCCGGATCGGCAGCCACGGCCTGGCCTGGCTCCTGCCCCCGGGCGACGGGACACTCCTCAAGGTCAGCTCGGCCTCCTCCTGCCGGGAGGCGAGCGTGGTCACCGCCGGTACACCGGAGGAGGAACGGCAGTGGGCCGAGCAGGTGCTCGCCGAGCCGATCCTGACCGAGCCCGACCGGTACACGGTGATCGCGGTCAAGCGCTGCCACTACCTGGTGGACGCCCGCACGGGCGCCGCCCACCTGGTCCGGATCGGCCCCAGCACCTGGGCCCGCACGGCCAGCGGAGGA
The DNA here is from genome assembly GCF_042790455.1 of Streptomyces sp. NPDC056734. Classification (NCBI taxonomy): domain Bacteria; kingdom Bacillati; phylum Actinomycetota; class Actinomycetes; order Kitasatosporales; family Streptomycetaceae; genus Streptomyces; species Streptomyces sp. NPDC056734. The sequence goes on along the minus strand of NZ_JBHTZD010000012.1, from coordinate 205,073 downwards.
GACGGCTTCCGCACCGCCCCGCTGGTCGCCGAACGCATTCTCGAAGCACTCACCACAGACTTCCGAGAGGAGACGATATGACCCCCGACGACACGACGCCCGGCGCCATGACCTCCGACGCCGTGACCCCCGACGACCGTGTGCTGCTGGTGATCGGCAGCGGGCTCAAGGTCTATCGCGAGTACCTGATCGAGTCCGCCGCCCGCCGCGCCGCCGAACTGGACCTCAAGCTGGTCCTGATCAACAACCTCAAGCCCAACTGGCAGCAGGAGTACTTCGACGAGATCACCGTGGTCAATGTCTTCGACCACGAGGAACTGCGCGCCGCGGCCCGGGAGATCGCGGCCCGCCGGACCGTCATCGGGATCTTCTGCTACGACGAACCGCTGGTGATGCCCGCCGCCGAACTGGCCGCCGAGTTCGGGCTCCCCGGCCTCGGCCCGGACGGTGTGCAGGGCTGCCGGGACAAGCACCGCACCCGCTCGGTGCTGACCGCAGCCGGACTGCCCCAGCCCGGCTTCGAGATGACCGACACCCTGGAGCAGGCCCGCGCGGTGGCCGCCCGGATCGGCTACCCCGTGGTCGTCAAGCCCCGGGCCCTGGGCGCCTCGATGGGCGTCGTGCTCGCCGAGGACGAGTCCCAGCTCGACGAGGCGTACCTCATCGCGTCGAACGCCAGCCTGGTCGGCGACGAGCCGTTCCGGGGCGGCGCGATCGTCGAGGGCTACGCCCGCGGACCCGAGATCAGCATCGACGGCGTGGTGCACCGGGGCGAGTACCGGGCGATGTTCGTGGCCCGCAAGGAGACCGGGCACCACCCGTACTTCGAGGAGGTGGGCCATGTCGTGGACGCGGCCGACCCGCTGCTGCACGACCAGGAACTGACCGACGTCCTGACCAAGGCGCACGAGGTGCTCGGCGTCGAGAACGGGATGACCCACACCGAGGTCAAGCTCACCTCGTACGGCCCGGTGATCATCGAGATCAACGGGCGGCTCGGCGGGGACCTGATCCCGTTCCTGGGCCGGATCGCCACCGGGATCGACCCCGGCGAGCTGCTGGTGGAGGTCGCGGCCGGGCTGCGTCCGGACACCGCCTTCACCCGGCACGGGGTCGCGGGCATCCGCTTCGGCTACCCCGCCGAGGACGTCACCGTCCGCGAGGTGCGGGTGCCGGCCGGACTGCCGGGGCTGGTGACCGCCGCCCCGATGGTGGAGCCGGGCACCGAACTGCGGCTGCCGCCCGGCGGCTACCTGGCCCGGCACTCCTTCGTGGTCTGCACCGGCGAGGACGAGGAGAGCTGCCAGGAGCGGCTCGCCGCCGCCGTCACCGCCGTCGCACTGGACGCGGAGCCGCTGGAGCGCAAGGACGTGACGGCCCGGCTGGAGATGCCGGCGGGACTGCTGGACGTGGACACGTGAGCGGCACCGGGGCCGACGGGCTGCCCGAGGAGCGTGGAGCGTCAGCCATCGACTACGACGGCCGCCGCTTCCGCAAGGTGGCCGCCACGGACGGGGTGACGGCCCGCTACCACCAGGAGGACGACCTGGTCTGGGCGGACTTCGCCGGGGGCCCGGTCCGCCGGGGGAACGTCAACGGGGTCTGTGATCCGGACGGCACCCTCCACCTCGCCTACACGATGGTGCTGGCCGACGGCGAGGTGATCGCCGGACACACCGTCAACACCCCCGAGCAGGACACCGGCGGCGGGCTGCTGCTGCGCGAGGAGTGGGAGCGGTACGGGCCGCACGCCGAGACCGGCGTCTCGTACCTGTCGGAAGTGACGGAACCGGAGGAAGCGGGATGACCGACTGGCAGAGCCTGCGCGAGCAGGTGGACGGAACGGTGCGGCTGCCGGGAGAGCCCGGCTTCGAGGAGAACAGCGGCGCGTTCAACAAGCGGTACGCGGACGTCCGCCCGGCCGCGACGCTCTCCGTGGCGAACGTCGCCGACATCGCCCGGGGCATCGCCTGGGCCCGGGAACAGGGCGTGCCGGTGGTGGCCCGGGGCGGCGGCCACAGCTACGCCGGACAGGCCGCCACCACCGGGCTGGTGCTCGACCTGCACGGCCTGAACACCGTCACGGTGGACCGCGAACGGGAGCTGGTCACCGTCGGCGGCGGGGCCCGCTCCGGCGAGCTGTACGCGGAACTGCAGCGCCACGACCTGGCGGTGCCGCTCGGCAACTCCGACGAGGTCGGCATCGGCGGTCTCGCCCTGGGCGGGGGAGTGGCCGCCGTCTCCCGGGCGTTCGGCCTCACCTGCGACTCCCTGGTGGAGACCGAGATCGTCCTCGCCGACGGCCGGCAGGTCACCTGCAACGAGACCGAGCACCCCGACCTGTTCTGGGCCTGCAAGGGTGGCGGGGGCGGCAACTTCGGGATCAACACCTCCTTCACCTTCCAGGCCCGGCCCACGGTCGCCAGCTCCACCTGCCTCGTGCTGTGGCCCCTGGACGACGCCGAGACGGTGCTCCCGGTGATGCAGCGGATCATGCGGGACGCGCCCGACCGGTTCGCCGCCCGGATCGGGGTGAGCCGCTCCGGCGACGACGACGGCACCGTCTCCGTGATCGGCCAGCACCTGGGCCCGGCGACCGAGCTGCGCGACCTGCTGGCGCCCGCGCTGACGGCCGCCGCACCCACCAGGACGGACATCGAGGACCGTACCTACTGGGAGGCCAAGGACTACCTGCGCCACGAGACCTCGGGAGACCCCTTCGCGGTCCGCACCCGGACCATCGCCGAGCCCCTCACCGAGGCCGGCGTCGACACCCTCCTGACCGCCCTGCGCAAATGGCCCGGCAGCGGCAACCCGGACGGCGCCGGCATCGCCCTGTTCACCTGGGGCGGCGCCATCAACCGGGTGCCCGTCACCGAGACCGCCTTCCCCCACCGGGACGTGCTCTTTCTGATCTCGATGGACGCGTCCTGGTCCACCGGGGACCCGGAGGAGGTGCGCCGCGCGAATCTCGACTGGCTGACGGAACTGCACGCCGCGATGGGCGCGCACGCCCGGGACGCCTCGTACGCCAACTTCGCCGACCCCGATCTGCCCGACGCCCAGGCCGCCTACTTCGGCCCCAACCTGGACCGGCTGCGCGCGGTCAAGCACCGCTACGACCCCGAGCGGGTCTTCACCTTCGCCCAGGCCGTCTAGCACCGGCCGGTACGCCCTTTCCGAGGAGGAAGCTGTCATGTCACCCGATCTGCGCGGCGCGATGCGCAACTTCGCCACCGGTGTCTGCGTCGCCACGACCTACGCGGACCACGAGGGTCTCCGCAGCCACGACGCGGTGACGCTCAACTCACTGACCTCGGTGTCGCTCGACCCGCCGCTGGTCTCGCTGTCCCTGCGGCGTGGCTCCGGGTTCCTGGGCGATCTGCTCACGACCAAGAAGTGGGCGATCTCCATCCTGGACGCGGACGCCGAGCCGTTGGCCCGGCAGCTCGCCAGGAGCCACGGCGACCGCGCCGAGGTGGTCGACGCCCTCCAGGCCCGGCCCGGCCCGGCCACCGGCGCCCTGATGCTGGACGCCCAGAGCGGCCTTGAGTGCGTGCTCTGGGACAGCTTCGACGTCGGCGACCACACGATGGTGATCGGCGAGGTGGTCTCCACCGGCGTCCGCGACCACCAGCCCCCCCTGCTCTTCCTGCACGGCAGATTCCACCAGCTGGCGACCGCCACGACCGCGACGACCATGACCAAGGAGTCCTGACATGACACACACTGGGGCGGTCCCCAACACCGCCGCCGAGATCCTCGCCGCCGCCAAGGCGCTCGCCCCGCAGCTGCGCGAACGTGCCCCCGAGATCGAGAAGAACCGCCGCCTCCCCGCCGACGTGGTCGAACTGATCCGTTCCACCGGCGCGTTCCGGATGGGCTTCAGCAGGGCCTGGGGCGGCCCGGAGCTGACCTCCGTCGAGCAGACCGAGGTGGTCGAGGCCCTGGCATACGGCGACGCCTCGGCCGGCTGGGCCGCCATGATCGGGATGGACTCCGGCCTCTACGCCTCGTTCCTCGACGAGACGGTGGCCAAGGAGATGTTCCCCCGCCTCGACATGACCACCGCCGGACTGCTCTTCCCGGTCGGCCGGGCCGAACGGGTCGAGGGCGGCTACCGCCTCTCCGGCCGCTGGCAGTTCGGCAGCGGCATCACCCACGCCGACTGGGTCATCTCCGGAGCCTTCCTGTACGACGACGGCGAACCCCACCTGGTGGACGGCGCCCACGACTCCATCCTCCTCATGGTGCCCCGGGCGGACGTCGAGATCATCGACACCTGGCACACCACGGGCCTGGCGGGCAGCGGCAGCTGCGACTACGCGATCCACGACGTGTTCGTCCCGGAGGGCAGGACCCTCACCCTGGGCACGGTCCGAGGCGGCGAAGGCCCGCTGGCCCAGCCCGAGGTGCACATGCGCAACATGCCCGGTGTCCCGCTCGGCGTCGCCCGCGCCGCACTGGACTGGGTACGCGAGCAGGTGCTGGCCAAGTCCCCCGCCGGGGGCGGCGGCTGGGCAGACAACTGGCGGGTGCAGGTCACCCTCGCCGAGTGCGAGGCCGACTTCAACGCCACCCGCAGCGCGGTGTACGGCGCCATGCGCCGCCAGTGGGAGGTACTGGAGACGACCGGCACCCTCGACGCCCTCACCCCCGAGGAGCGCGCCGCGCTCCCCCTCTCCCGGCTGCACGCCTTCCGCACGGCCCGCTCCATCGTCCTGCGGCTCTACGACCTGATGCAGACCGCCGCGATCTACAAGCCCGGCCCGCTCGACCGCTGGCTCCGCGACACCATGACGATGTGCCAGCACGTGGTGGCCCAGGACAAGATCCTCCAGTCCGCGGGCGCCCACCTCCTGGGCGGCAGGCCCGGCTTCCCGCTCAGCCTGGGCATCACCGCCTGACCCCCGGGAAACGAGCCCACGGCCCCCTCCCCTCCCCCCGAAAGGACCCCACCCCATGACCGACCTCCTCGCCCCCGAGGCCGCCCCGATCCCCGGTCAGGCCCCCCGCCAGGCCCGCACCCGTACGTATGTGATGTGCCGTCCCGACCACTTCGAGGTCAGCTACCGCATCAACGCCTGGATGGACCCGGACAAGCCCACCGACCGCGAGCTGGCCATCGCCCAGTGGGAAGACCTGCGCGCGCTGTTCATCGAGCTGGGCCACCACGTCCGTACGATCGACGCCGCCCCGGGACTCCCGGACATGGTGTTCGCCGCGAACGGCGCCCTGGTGGTGGACGGCAAGGCCCTGATCTCCAGGTTCCACCACCCCGAGCGCCAGGCCGAGGCACAGCTGTGGGCCCAGTGGTTCCGGCGGCAGGGCTATCCGGAGGCACAGGTCGTCCAGGCTGCCTTCACCAGCGAGGGAGAGGGCGACTACGTGACCACCGGCGGCGCCATCCTCGCCGGTAACGGCTTCCGCTCCGACCCCCGCTCCCAGGCCGAGGCCGAGGCACTGTTCGGCCGCCCGGTGGTCAGCCTGAAACTGGTCGACCCGCGCTTCTACCACCTGGACACCGCGCTGGCCGCCCTCGACGACGACGAGATCGTCTACTACCCCGGCGCCTTCGACCCGCAGAGCCTGTGCGTCCTGCAACAGCTGTTCCCGGACGCCGTCCTCGCGGACGAACAGGACGCCCTGGCCTTCGGCCTCAACCTGGTCTCCGACGGCCACAACGTCATCCTCCCCGAGCCCGCCACCGCCCTGGCCGGCAAGCTCCGCGCCCACGGCTTCCGCACCCACCGGGTGGACCTGGCCGAACTCCTCAAGGCGGGCGGCAGCGTGAAGTGCTGCACGCTCGAAATCCGCGACTGACGCGACTGGCGCGACTGACAAGGCCACTGACAACCTCCCTCTCCTAGGAGAAGCACCATGACCGAGCAGCCCTGGATCATCGTCGGCTACGTCAATGTCCTGCCCCACATCAAGGAGTTCGCCCCCGGCTCGGTGATCGTCATCGACGAGCCGGACGTGATCCGCAAGGGCGATGTCAAGAACGCCCTTGAGGGCGCCGCGATGCTGCGCGAGCTGATCGAGTGGGAGTACCAGCTCCCCGCCGCCGCCGACGAGTTCTTCAACACCTACCCCGACCTCGACCCGGCCGTGGTGGCCCCGCTGGTCGAGTACGCGACACCGTTCGCGGCCCGGCTGGCCGAACGGTACGGAGTGCCGGGGGCCGGGGCCGGGGCGGCCCGGATCATGCGGGACAAGTCGCTGCTGCGCCGGGTCACCCGGGCCGCGGGCGTCCTCAACCCGGTGTCCCGGGAGGTCACCTCCCCGGACGAGGTGCGCGAGTTCGTGGCCGCCCACCCCGGCTCCGTGGTCCTCAAGCCGTCCAACCGGCAGGCGTCCGTCGGCACCAAGGTGCTGCACTCGCTGGACGACCTGGATGCCGCGTGGACGGAGTGCACCAGCCAGGACGAGGGCGACCGGGTGCCGGACCGGGAACGCGAACTGCGCATGCTGATCGAGACCTACGTCCACGGCGCCGAGTACAGCGTCGAACTGCTGGTCAGCGCGGGCGAGGTGCTGTTCTCCAATGTCACCGGCAAGCTGCTCTACCCCGGCCCGCGCCCCATCGAACTGGGCCACACCGTGCCCGCCGCCGGAATCCCGGAGTCACTCGGCGAACTGCTGGTCGCCCAGACCGAGACGGTGCTGCGCGCGGTCGGCTTCGGCAGCGGCATGGTGCACTGCGAGTGGATCGTCAGCGACGGCCGCCCGTACCTGGTGGAGTGCGCCGGCCGGTTCCCCGGCGACGGCATCCCGATGCTGATCGAGGAGGCGTACCGGATCGACCTGGCCGGCGCGTTCTACACCGTCATGCGGGGCGAGTGCCCCGAGCCGCTGCCCCGGCGGCCGGCCGGCGGCGCGGCGGTCCGCTTCCTGGAGGCGGTCCCCGGCGAGGTGGTGTCCGTCGAGGGCGCCGACGACGCGGCCCGTCTGCCCGGCGTGCTCTCCCTCTCCCTCCAGCTGAAGCCCGGCGACACCGTGCGCGAACTGTGCAGCTCCTGGGACCGGGCGGGCTCGGTGATGACCCGGGGCACCACCTCGGCGGACGCCCTGCGCCACGCCGAGGAAGCCGCGGGCACGATCCGGATCACCACGACCTGAGGGTGAGCGTTCCTCACATGACCATCGTTCGCCTGTTCAGTCCTGGGGTGCGGTCGCCCGCTGATGCAGGCCGCTCAGGATCAGGCCGAGGCCGAACTCGAAGCGCGCGTCGAAGTTGACGATCTCCTCGACGGGGGTGGCGTAGAGATGCGGGTAGGTCTGCCGGGCGCCGTGGAGGTCGAGCCGGTCGAGGACGTCCTCGGTCCGGCCCTGCTGTTCGAGGCCTTCGCCCAGGACGTAGCAGAAGACCGTGGTGGTGGCCCACAGGGCGGCCGTTCCGTGCAGCCCTGCCTGCCGCATGACGCCGACGAGGCGGTCGGCGAAGGCGAGGTTGTGGCGCTGGGCGGCGTAACTGCCGCCGACGATCCGGGCACCGTCGCGCCGCCCTAGCAGGGCCTGGCGCAGCCGCCGGGCGAGGACGGCGACCTCGGTCTGCCAGGGCTCGCCCCGGCTCTCGGTGAGGGCGTCGGCGAGGATCGCCTCGGCCATCTCGTCCAGCAGGGCGCCCTTGTTGCTGAAGACACGGTAGATCGCGGGCAGTTGAAGCCCGAGGGCATCGGCGAGCCGCCGCATGGTGAGCGCTTCGAGCCCGCCGTCGTCGACGATCCCCAGAGCGGCGGACACCAGTGCCCGGGCGCGGGTCGCGGGGGGTGGGGCGGTGGCTCGTACGGGGGTGGGTTCCTCGTCTCGTACGGGCGCGGAGTCCTCTTGACCGGTCGGCATGTTAACGATGTTAGGGCGCCCCGGGACGTTGATACGGCTGCCCGACAGGTGCGCCCTTCCGGGCCCGAGCGGCGTTAACGGCGTTATCCTGCGATCCCACACCACGACAGGAGCAGCGACGATGCAGTACGTGAAGCTCGGTTCGACGGGAATGGACGTGTCCCGGATCTGCCTGGGATGTATGACCTACGGCGTGCCGGGCCGGGGCAAGCACGAGTGGACCCTGGCCGAGGCGGACGCCCGCCCGCTGATCAGGCAGGCGCTGGACGCCGGGATCACCTTCTTCGACACCGCGAACATCTACTCGGACGGCACCAGCGAGGAGATCGTCGGCAAGGCGCTGCGCGATTTCGCGGACCGCGACGAGATCGTGCTGGCGACCAAGGTGCAGGGCCGGACACGGCCGGGCCCCAATGGCGGCGGACTGTCCCGCAAGGCCATCATGACGGAGATCGACCACAGCCTGACCCGGCTGGGCACCGACTATGTCGATCTCTACTACATCCACCGCTGGGACCCGCACACCCCCATCGAGGAGACGATGGAGGCGCTGCACGATCTGGTGCGGGCGGGCAAGGTGCGCTACCTCGGGGCGAGTTCGATGTACGCCTGGCAGTTCTCCAAGGCCCAGTACACCGCCCGGCTGGGCGGCTGGACCCGGTTCGTCGCCATGCAGAACCACTACAACCTGATCTACCGCGAGGAGGAGCGCGAGATGCTCCCCCTCTGCGCGGACCAGGGCGTCGGTGTGCTGCCGTGGAGCCCGCTGGCCCGGGGCCGGCTCACCCGTGACTGGGGCACGGAGACCGGCCGCAGCACCACCGACGACTTCGGCAGCACCCTCTACCGGGACGGTGACCGGGCCGTCGTCGAGACCGTCACCCGGATCGCCGCCGAGCGCGGGGTGCCGCGCGCCCAGGTGGCCCTCGCCTGGCTGCTGCACCAGGACACGGTGACCGCCCCGGTCATCGGCGCGTCCAGGCCGGGGCACGTCGAGGATGCCATCGCCGCCGTCGAACTCACCCTCACCGGCAAGGAGATCGCGGAACTGGAGCAGCCGTACACCCCGCACCCGATCTCCGGCCACTGAGACCGACGCCGGCCACCCCCGTCACCAGCCGAGCGCGTCCTCGCCGAGGAGCGGGTCGCGGGCCGGGGCGGCCGGGCGGGCCTCCTGGCAGGGGAAACCGAGCCGGGTCAGGGCGCGGCGCATCTCGACGGTCGTGAAGTCACGGCGGTCGAGCCTGGTGACCACCTCACCGACCTGCATCACGGGGTACACCTGGCCGTCGATGGTCACCGACACACCGGTGACCGGTTCGGGCGTGATACCGCTCATCGACTGCTCGACCTCGCTCTTGGTGAGGTCGAAGGGGAAACGGGCGATGACACAGCGCATGGCTGCCTCCACAGGGGTGGGGAAGAACTCCGAAGAGGCCGGCCGCGCGAGCGCGACCGGCTCGGCGGTCAGGGAACCAGGGTGAGCACGCCCAGGGCGTAGCCGTGCTCGTCGATCACGGGGGACACATCCAGGGTCCGGACCCGCATGGCGTCCTCCGCCTCGCCGAGCATCGAGACGGACGCGGTGAACGGTCCGCGGTCGAGCGGGATGTCCCGCAGCCGGGTCCGGTCGCCGTACCAGGTGCCGCCGCGGTGCGCGGCGAGCTGGGCCCGGGTGACCAGACCCGTGCACCGCCCGTCCTCGTCCCGGAGCAGCAGATGGTGGACGCGGGCGCCGATGAGCACGGACAGGGCCACGTCCACCGCCATGTGGTCGTCGACCTGCGGCCCGGGAGCGCCCATGGCGTCACGCGCGGTCAGCCCGGTGCCATCGGCGAGGTCGCCGGGGGCACCGGCCGACGGTGTCCCGTCGCGAAGCAGCATCGGTGACGTCAAGGGCCTCTCCTCGTCGTGGACGCGGCCGGGAACGGGCGGCAGCCCGTCCCGACCGCTGCTGGGAGCGTGTCCCTGTGCTCGGATCAGGGGTTGTTCCGCGGGGCGGCACGACGGACCCGGCCGGCGGTCCGGGCGTTCCCACCCGGCCCCGCGCTCCGCCCGGCCCCGCCATGGGCACCGCCGGTACGACCGCTGCCACCGCTGCCACCGGTGCCGGAGCCGCCGCGGGCACTGCCGCCCGCGCCACCGCCGCTGCGGCCACTGCCACCGGACCCGGCGGCACGGCCGTTCCCGCCGCCGGACCCGCCGCCGCGTCCGCGGCGGCTGCGCCCGGCAGAGCCCTTGCCCTCGCGCCGTGCGTCGGCCGGGGCGGGGACCGTGATGGTGACCGGCTCGCCGGACGGCGTCCGGGCGCCGGTGATGCGGTTCAGCTCGGGCTCGCCCGGACGGACCCGGAGGTTCTGGGGCGCGATCCCGGCGTCGGCCATCAGCCGGTCCACCGCGCGCCGCTGGTGCGGCAGGACGAGGGTGACGACGGTGCCGGACTCACCGGCGCGGGCGGTACGGCCGCCGCGGTGCAGATAGTCCTTGTGGTCGCCGGGCGGGTCGACGTTGACCACGAGGTCGAGGTCGTCGACGTGGATGCCACGGGCGGCGACGTTGGTGGCCACCAGGACCGACACATGGCCGTCCTTGAAGTGGGCGAGCGTCCGGTTGCGCTGGGACTGGGACTTGCCGCCGTGCAGCGCGGAGGCGCGCACCCCGACGGACAGCAACTGCTTGGTGAACCGGTCCACCGCGTGCTTGGTGTCCAGGAACATCAGGACGCGTCCGTCGCGGGCGGCGATCTCCGTCGCCGTGTCGTGCTTCTCGGTGTCGCGCACATGCAGCAGATGGTGCTCCATGGTGGTGACCGTCCCGGTGGACGGGTCGACCGAGTGCACCACGGGGTCGTGGAGGTAACGGCGTACCAGGAGATCGATGTTGCGGTCCAGGGTGGCCGAGAACAGCAGCCGCTGACCGGTGGACGGGACCTGGTCGAGCAGCGTGGTGACCTGCGGCATGAAGCCCATGTCGGCCATCTGGTCGGCCTCGTCCAGGACGGTCACGGAGACCTGGTCCAGCCGGCAGGCGCCCTGCTGGATCAGGTCCTTGAGACGCCCGGGTGTCGCGACGACGACCTCGGCGCCGCTGCGCAGCGCGCTGATCTGGCGGCCGATGGACATGCCGCCCACCACGGTGACCAGCCGCAGCCGCAGGGCGCGGGCGTACGGGGTGAGCGAGTCGGTGACCTGCTGGGCCAGTTCCCGGGTCGGTACCAGGACGAGGGCGAACGGCTGGCCGGGCTGGGCCCGCTGTCCGTCCAGGCGGGCCAGCAGGGGCAGGCCGAAGGCGAGCGTCTTGCCGGAGCCGGTGCGGCCCCGGCCCAGGACGTCCCGGCCGGCCAGCGAGTTGGGCAGGGTGGCCGCCTGGATCGGGAAGGGCACGGTCACGCCCTCGGCGGTGAGCGCGGCCAGCAGCCGTTCGGGCATGTCCAGTTCGGCGAATGTCTCGACGGCCGGCAGCGGCTCGGTGAGCGTGACCGGCAGCGTGAATTCCTGGGGACGCGCGGCGGAGCGGGAGCCGCCCCCGCCGCCCTTGCCGGGACGCGGGCTCTGACGGCCGCTCTCCTGGCCACGGAAGCGGCTGCCACGGCCGGAGCCGGACGAGCGCGCGGACTGACGGTCCGCGCGGAAACCACCGGAAGTGCCGCCGGTGCGACGGGTGCGGTTCATGGGAACCTTCCTCGATGCGGCGTATCGAGGAATTCCGTCCGGCGGCGTTGCCGCACGCGGATTCGCAAGAATGAGCCGAAGAAAAAAGAAGAGCCGGGCCGTGAAATGGGGCCGGGTCTATCGATGGACCGGGAATTCCGGGAATGTGCGGCCGAGAGGCGACGCGGGCCAGCGGAAGTCCGGAAAACAATGAGCTGGGGCCCGCACCCCAAGAGCGCGGGCCCCAGTTCATGGTGATGCGCGAGCCACTGGCTCGCGACGATTTCGCGTCAGCGTCAGGCGGGAACGATGTTCTCGGCCTGCGGGCCCTTCTGACCCTGCGTGACGTCGAAGGTAACCTTCTGGCCTTCCTGAAGCTCGCGGAAGCCGGAGCTGGCGATGTTCGAGTAGTGCGCGAACACGTCGGCGCCGCCGCCGTCCTGCTCAATGAAGCCGAAGCCCTTTTCCGCGTTGAACCACTTCACGGTGCCAGATGCCATATTGAATCTCCCTTGGGGGGCAGTACCGGACTCCGCACTTTACGGAGCCGAGTCGCCGCGATGATCACCCCTCCGGAAAGATCCGGAAAGCTCTGCAAAGATAAATCTCTGGCAACCAAAACTGCAACTGCTAACAAGCTAACACAGGTCGGCCGGAGGCGGCGATGCGCTTTCCGGGTCGTTCCGGTGACTCTGGTGCCGCCGAGGGCGCTGTTTCTGTACCGGCGGGATCAGATATCCGCAGCGTGTGTACCACCGCGTGTACCACCGTGCGCGCCGAACGCGTCGAGCCGGCGGCGCATGTCCCGGTTCTGGCGGAGGGCGGCGTCGAGCTGGTCCTCCAGGGCGATGATCCGGCAGGCGGCCTCGACGGGGGTGCCCTGGCCGACCAGCTCGCGGGCGCGGGCGGCGACGCGCAGCTGGCGGCGCGAGTACCTGCGGTGCCCGCCCTGCGAACGCAGCGGCGTGATCAGTCCGGTCTCGCCGACGGCCCGGAGGAAGGCGGGGGTTGCGCCGAGCACGTCTGCGGCCCGGCCCATGGTGTAGGCGGGGTAGTCGTCGTCGTCGAGGTTTCCGGCGCCGGGGGCGTTCACAGCGGGCATGACACCTTCGTTTCGGGGACGCGGCGAGGGACCGGGACGGTCGTGGCGCCCGCGCTACGAAGGCTCGGCCGCCAGCCGCCGCGTACGACAACCCTAACGCCGCCGGGCGCGGACATGTGGACCGGCCGGAGCAGTTTTCCGGGTGGTGTCCCTCACCTGGGTGTCCGCCTTGTTCGCGCCGCCGAACGCGTGAGTTCACGAAGGTGTCCGCCCGGCGTGGGGGGGGCCCCCCGGCCGGCCCCCCCCGCCCCCCCCCCCCCCCGCCCCGGGGGGGGGGGGGGGCTGGTGGGGCCTGCGGGGCCCCCCGGGCCCCCC
>NZ_JBHTZD010000012.1:150034-192151 GCF_042790455.1 Streptomyces sp. NPDC056734 | reverse complement strand
TCGGGGGTGCCCGATTTTTCGGCGCCCCCCACCGTGTTTTTACACTTGGTTGCCCCCCGGGGGTGGCGCGCCCCGGGGCCGGGCCCCCCGGGCCCGCCCCCGCCGGAGCCCCGGTCTAGCGGCTGACCTTGGTGACCTGTCCGGCGCCGACGGTCCGGCCGCCCTCGCGGATGGTGAAGCGCAGGCCCTCCTCCATCGCGACGGGCTGGATGAGGGACACGGACATCTCCGCGTTGTCGCCGGGCATCACCATCTCCGTGCCCTCCTGGAGGGTCACGACGCCGGTGACGTCGGTGGTGCGGAAGTAGAACTGCGGACGGTAGTTGTTGAAGAACGGGGTGTGACGGCCGCCCTCGTCCTTGGACAGGATGTACGCCGTCGCCTCGAACTCGGTGTGCGGGGTGACCGAGCCCGGCTTGATGATGCACTGGCCGCGCTCGACGTCCTCGCGCTTGATGCCGCGCAGCAGCAGTCCGACGTTCTCACCGGCCTGGCCCTCGTCGAGCAGCTTGCGGAACATCTCGATGCCGGTGACCGTGGTGGTGGCCTTCTCGGTCTTGATGCCGATGATGTCGACGGTCTCGTTGACCTTGAGGACACCGCGCTCGATCCGGCCGGTGACCACGGTGCCGCGCCCGGTGATGGTGAAGACGTCCTCGATCGGCATCAGGAACGGCCTGTCGACGTCCCGCTCGGGCTGCGGGATGTGCTCGTCGACGGCCTTCATCAGACCGAGGAGCTTCTCGGCCCACCCCTTGTCGCCCTCCAGGGCCTTGAGCGCCGAGACCTGCACGACCGGCGCGTCGTCGCCGTTGAACTCGTACTCGTTGAGGAGTTCACGGACCTCCAGCTCGACCAGCTCCAGGATCTCCTCGTCGTCCACCATGTCGGCCTTGTTCAGCGCGACGACGATGTACGGCACCCCGGACTGCCGGGCCAGCAGTACATGTTCCTTGGTCTGCGGCATCGGGCCGTCCGTCGCGGCCACGACCAGGATCGCGCCGTCCATCTGCGCGGCGCCGGTGATCATGTTCTTGATGTAGTCCGCGTGCCCCGGGCAGTCGACGTGCGCGTAGTGACGCGCGTCGGTCTGGTACTCGACGTGCGCGATGGAGATGGTGATGCCGCGCTGCCGCTCCTCGGGCGCCTTGTCGATCTCGTCGAACGGCGTGAACGGGTTCAGCTCCGGATGGGCGTCGTGCAGCACCTTGGTGATGGCCGCCGTCAGCGTCGTCTTGCCGTGGTCCACGTGCCCGATCGTGCCGATGTTCACGTGCGGCTTGGTCCGCTCGAACTTCGCCTTCGCCATGTGTCCGTCTCCTCACGCCCGGACGGGCGACGCTCCGTCGCGCACCCGCCGGGCTCCGCTCGTGCCTGGGATGGCGCGCGGGTGCGGCCGGCGGCGGCCGCACCACTCCACATAGTCACGACCGCCGGTAGCCGCACTCGCACGTACGGTGATGATAGGGCCGTCCGGGGTGCCCCCTCGCCGCCCCAAAACCACCGCGACCGGCGGTCAGAAGCCGTGCCGGGCGCCGCCGTCCACCGAGAGCATGACGCCGGTCACATAGGAGGCGGCGGGGGAGAGCAGGAAGGCGCCCGCGCGGCCGAACTCCTCGGGGGTGCCGTAGCGCCGCAACGGGATGCCCGCCTCGTTGGCGGCCCGGCCGGCGACCGGGTCGGCGGCCAGTCCGTCCAGCTCGCGCATCCGGTCGGTGCCGATCCGGCCCGGCAGCAGGCCGAAGACGCGGATGCCGCGCGGCCCCAGTTCGTCCGCGAGGGACTTCGCGAAACCGGCGAGTCCGGGCCGCAGCCCGTTGGAGATGACCATGCCGGTGGCGGGTTCGTGCACGGTGATCGACAGCACGAACCCGATGGCCCCGCCCTCGCCCAGTTCGGCGGCGGCGGCGCGGGCCAGCCGGACCGAGCCGAGGAACACCGAGTCGAACGACGCCTGCCACTGCGCGTCGGTGCTGTCCGCGAGACGGCCCGCGGGCGGTCCGCCGACGCTGACGAGGATGCCGTCGAAGCCGCCGAACCGCTCCCGCGCGGTGGCGATCAGCCGCCCCGGCGCCTCGGGGTCGGCGTTGTCCACGGCGACCCCGGCCGCGTGCGGGCCCAGCCCGGCCGCGGCCTCGGCGGCACGCCGCTCGTCACGGCCGGTGATGACCACCTTGGCCCCGTCGCCGACCAGTTCACGGGCGACCGCGTGGCCCAGCCCGCGGGTGCCGCCGGTGACGACGTACACCCGGTCCTTCAGTTCGAGATCCATGATCGTGCCGTTCCTTCCGAGGGCTACGCGCGGCCGAGGGCGCCCGCGATGACGGTGTCCGCCTCGGCGGCCAGCTCGGTGTCGTCCGGCTCCGTACCGGCCCAGGCGACATGGCCGTCGGGCCGGATCAGGGCGGCGCGCACGCCGTCCCAGCCCTCGGGCACCCGGTCCAGCGCCCCGCCCCGCACGGCGATCCGCTCCTGCCCGCGCCCCGCGAGCACCCCGCCGGCCGTGAGGTCGACCAGGAGGTACGAGTCCGCCCGCAGCAGCGCGAACAGGCCGCCGTCCGTGCCGGTGAAGGTGAGGTCGGGGGCGCGGACGCCGGTCAGCGGGTGGGCGGCCGGGTCCGCGCGGGGGTAGGCGACGTCGAGCGCGGTGAGCCGCCCGGCCAGGAAATCGCTGAACTCCCGCGACCGCGGCACCATCCGGCTGAGCAGATCACGCAGGGCGAGGCCCTCGGGGGAGAAGGCGTGGAACAGATAGGTCTGCGCGCGGCTGTGCTCCATCAACTGCTCGCCGACCGGGTACCGGTCGCTGTGGTAGCTGTCCAGCAGACCGTCCGAGGCCCAGCCGTTGACGGTCGCCGCCAGCTTCCAGCCGAGATTGAAGGCGTCCTGCACGCCGACGTTCATGCCGACCCCGCCGGTGGGGTAGTGCTGGTGGGCGGCGTCGCCCGCGAGCACGATCCGGCCCCGCCGGTAGTGGGCGGCCAGCCGGGTGGCGTTGCCGAACCGGGAGAGCCAGGACGGGTCGCGCATGCCGAAGTCGTCCCCGGCGATGGTGCGGGTCTTGCGCCGCAGCTCCTCCATGGTGAAGTCGCCGGGCCACTCGGTGGTCGCGCTCCGCGGATCGGTACCGGCGATGCGCCACCGGTTGCCGGGCAGCGGCACGACCATCAGGCCGCCGTGCTCGGTGAAACGGTTGAAGCCGGGCGGCGGCGGGTTGTCGAACAGCACGTCACCGAGCCAGCCCAGATAGGTGGAGTCGGTGCCGGGGAAGTCGATCCCGGCGGCCTGGCGCACGGTGCTCCTGGTGCCGTCGCAGCCCGCCAGATACTCGGCCCGGATCTCGTACGGTCCCTGCGGGCCCTCCACCCGGACGGTCACCGTGTCGGGGTGCTCGGTGTGGCCGGTGACGCGGTGGCCGCGCCGGATGGTGGCGCCGAGTCCGAGCGCGTACTCCTCGAAGAGTTCCTCGGTGCGGGCCTGCGGGATGAAGAGGGTGTAGGGGTGCGGGGTGTCCAGGACGGAGAAGTCCAGGCGGTCGGCGAGGTTGGCGAAGTGGCCGGTGGAGATCTTCAGGGCCTCGTCCAGGAAGCGCCGGTGCACCTGGCGGGAGGCCAGTACCTCCACGCCGCGCGGGTGCACGGTGAGCGCCTTGGAGCGCTGGTCGACCTCGGTGCGCTGCTCCAGGACGGTGACGGAGACGTTGTTGAGCCGCAGTTCGGCGGCGAGCCAGAGCCCGACCGGTCCGCCTCCGGCGATGACGACCTGCTGCGTTTCCATACGACCACCTCTGGGTGCGCGGCGGCAGGGCTGCCGCCGGGGAGCCTCTAGGTCACTGACCTAGAGCGGGTGGGTGCAGTAAACTAGGTCAGTGACCAATAGGCAACAGGAACGACTTGATCCGGCCGCGGTGATCCGTACGGCACTGGACCTTCTGGACGAGAAGGGCCTGGACGCGGTGTCCACGCGCGCGGTCGCCGACCGCCTCGGCGTCCGGATCAACACCGTGCAGTGGCATGTAAAGACCAAGGCCCGGATGCTGGAGCTGATGGCGGACGCCGTCCTCGGCGAGATCCCGCTCGGCGACCTCCCGGACGCCGCCGACGCACGCGCCCGTGAACTGGCCCGCCGCTACCGCCGCGCCCTGCTGTCGCACCGCGACGGCGCGATGCTGGTGGTGGGGACCTATCCGGCCGAGACGAACACCCTGCGGTTCGCCGAGGCCCTGGTGGAGGCGGTGCTCGGCTGCGGCCTCGGGGACCGCGAGGCCGCCTGGACCGCCTGGTCCGTCATCTACTTCACCCTCGGCCTCACCCAGGAGGAACAGGCCGTCGACCACCGCCCGCTGGGCGACCTCCTGGCGAGCGCGATCTCCGAGACGGCCCACCCCTCCCTGCACCGCGTGGCCGGACACCTCGCCCCGGCGTCCTTCGACGAGCGGTTCGAGTTCGGGGTGAGCGCGATCCTCGCCCCGCGCTGACACGGACCGGGCGAAGGGGGCAGGAGGCAGGGGGCAGGGGGCAGGGGGAGAGCGTGGAATGTGGGCAACAACCGTGACACGCGGGCTTAATGGGGCGGATATGGATGGGTGATGAAGTCTGGCCAAGTTGTCCGCCCCCCACGCAGACCGAGGGAGGATACGTTGAGCCAGCCCCAGCCGCCCACCACCGAACAGGTGGACGCCTACATACGCACCAGACTCGCGCTCGCCGGGTTCGATCTGGCGATGCTGCCCGAGACCCCCGACGCCACCACCGGGGTCCCCACCCAGGCCCAGGCCATCGCCTCCCTGCGGACGTTCGTGACCACGTCCCCGGTGTCCATCGCGGGCTGGGCCCCGCCCGTGACCCGCGAACCCGCGCCCGCCTACGCCCAGCAGGCCGCGGCCCCCCTGATCTATCCGTCCATCACCGAGTCCTGGACCGGAAAGGCGGACGCCAAGTGAGCGCCTCCGCGCCCGGCGCCGAGCGCCGCGCCCTCAATCGCCGTACGTTCCTCGCCGGTTCCGCCGCCGTCACGGGCGCCGTGGCCGGAGGCATCGCCCTTCCCACGCCGGCCGCCGCCGCCCCCGCGACCGCGTCCGGCGGCGTGACGCCCTACCTCCCCGACATCGCCGTACGCGACGCGGCCCGCAAGGACCCGACCGAGGCGACCCTCACCGAGGCCGCCGTGCTGATGCGGCAGCGCAAGCTGACCTCGGTCACCCTGGTCGAGGCGTACCTGGACCGGATCGGGTCCTTCGACTCCGTCTACAAGGCGTTCTCCGAGGTGACCGCCGACCGGGCGCTCACCGCCGCGCGGGCCGCCGACAAGCGCACCAAGCCCGGAGTCCTCAACGGCGTCCCGCTCTGCATCAAGGACAACTTCTTCACCAAGGACGTGCCGACCCGCTGCAACTCGTACATCTTCGAGGACTTCGTCCCCGAGTACGACGCCACCGCCGTCGCCAGGCTCACCGGGGCCGGCGGGATCGTGCTCGGCAAGGGGCAGATGGGGCCGCTGGCGACCACCCGCGCGACCTTGCCCAACGGCACGGTCACCACCGTCAACGCCTGGACCCCGAACAACCCCGCGACCGACCCCGGCGGCTCCTCCACCGGCCCCGCCTGCGCGGTCGCCGGACGGATGGCGGCCTCCGCCATCGGCACCCAGACCGGCGGATCCATCGTGCTGCCGGCCAACCGGCAGAATCTCACCGGTCTCAAGCCCACCATGGGCCGGGCCTCCGTATACGGCGTCATCCCGCTGTCCTTCACCCGCGATCACCCCGGACCGCTGGCCCGGGACGCCATGGACGCCGCGCTCATGCTCTCCGTGATGGCCGGACCCGACCCCAACGACCCGCGCACCCTCGGCCTGCCCGCCGTACCCGACCTGGTCAAGGCCGCCACCCCGGTCCGCTCCAAGCGCGGCGTCGTCGAGCTGCGGCACGCCACCCGCATCGGCGTCCCCACCAACTTCCTCACCTCCGCCGCCGACGTACGCTCCGCGCTGCTGGCCAAGCTCGACTCCATCCCGGGGGTGACCCTGGTCGACATCACCTACCCGGACGACTGGGCCCTGCTGACCACCACCTTCAACGCGGCCCGGCTCTCCGAGCGCACCGAACCCTTCCGGTACTGGCTGCGCGAGGACCCCCGCAAGTTCGGGGTGTCCCTGCTCAGCTGGCTCCAGGGGCTGATGCTCTCCGGTGATGAGTGGATCACCGCCCAGCGGGCCAAGAACCATCTGCTGCGCGAGGTGCTGGACGGCATCCTGGACGACTGCGACGTGGTGTTCCAGACCGACGTGGTCCCCTTCGACCTGCTGGGGCTGCCGCAGATCGGCTTCCCCGCCGGGTTCGTGGGCGGTGTCCCCTCCGGGGTGATCCTCGGCGGCCAGCCCTACGAGGAGGACCGCCTCCTGGAGGTCGTCGCCGCGTACCAGGCCGTCACCGACTGGCACACCCGCCGCCCGGCCGACCCCACACCCGCCCCCACCACCCTGGCCATGCGCTCGGCGACGGCGGAGCCGCGGCTGACGGCGGAGGAGGCGGCGGAACAGTCCGCCTGACCGGCGGTCACGGGAGTCGCAACGGCCCGGTCTTGTCCGAGGCGGATGGGCATGGGACTCTGCCCCGGACGAACCGGACACCGACCGGGGATGGACCGGACACCGGCCGTCGACCGGCCGTCGACCGGACCGACCACACGGGGGGAACCATGACCATCCGCCGTATCAGTACCGCCGCCCTCGCCGCGCTGGCCGCCGCGCTTCTCTCCCTCGGCGCCACCGCCCCGGCGCACGCCGCCGCGGGTGACAAGAAGGTCGAGGTCATCAAGGAGGCGTGACGGGCCAACTGGGGCCTGCTGAGAAACGCCCGTTCGGCACTCGCCGGACGGGCGTTTCTCATGCCGGTGGCCGGAGCGGTGATATCCCGCCGGACCCGGGACCTAGGTCCAACGCCTGATCGGCATCCGCGGCCTGCTGCTGTTAGCGTGCAGATGCACATCAGTTGCAATTAAGCCCAAGGGGACCGCATGCCCGTCTACACGCTGCCTGAACTGCCGTACGACTACTCCGCACTCGCCCCCGTGATCAGCCCCGAGATCATCGAGCTGCACCACGACAAGCACCACGCGGCCTACGTCAAGGGCGCCAACGACACCCTCGACCAGCTCGCCGAGGCCCGTGACAAGGAGACCTGGGGCTCCATCAACGGTCTGGAGAAGAACCTCGCCTTTCACCTCTCCGGCCACATCCTGCACTCCATCTACTGGCACAACATGACCGGCGACGGCGGCGGTGAGCCGCTGGCTGCCGACGGCGTGGGTGATCTGGCCGACGCCATCGCCGCGTCGTTCGGGTCCTTCGCCGCCTTCAAGGCCCAGCTCACCAAGGCCGCCGCCACCACCCAGGGCTCCGGCTGGGGCGTGCTCGCCCACGAGCCGCTGAGCGGACGCCTGATCGTCGAGCAGGTCTACGACCATCAGGGCAATGTCGGCCAGGGCGCCACGCCGATCCTGGTCTTCGACGCCTGGGAGCACGCCTTCTACCTCCAGTACAAGAACCAGAAGGTCGACTTCATCGACGCCATGTGGGCCGTCGTCAACTGGCAGGACGTCGCCAAGCGCTACGACGCCGCCAGGTCGCGCGCCGATGTGCTGCTGCTGGCACCCTGAGCCCGCTCCCCGCAGACGCCCTGCCTGGTGATCGTCTTCTCACCCTTCACCCGGCGGGCCGCACGACGGAAGGCTCCCGTGGCGAGGCCGGCCGCGGGAGCCTCTCCGTTGTCCGGGGGCCGTCCTGGTCCGAGACCTCCGGCCAGTGCAGGGTGCGGTCGCACCAGCGGGCCAGGAGGACATGGTCGTGGCCGACGGCCAGGAGCCCGGCGCCCGTTGCGGCCCGGTACTCCTCCACCGCCCCGACCAGCGCGGCCGTGGTGGACGCGTCGAGCATCGCCGTCATCTCGTCGCAGATCAGCCAGCGCGGGCGCAGCACCAGGGCGCGGGCCAGACACGCCCGCTGGAGCTGCCCGTCGCTGAGTTCGTGCGGGCGCCGGTTCAGCAGATCGGGCGTGAGGCCCACCGCCGGGGCCAGTTCGGCGATCCGCTCGCCGGTCTCCTCCCGGCGTCCAGTGGCCCGCAGCGGCTCGGCGATCAGGTCGGTCAGCCGCAGCCGGGGGTCCGCCGACAGCCGGGGCTGCTGGAAGACGACGCCGATCGCGGTGCGCTGCGCGCGCGGCGCCCGGTGCCGCCAGCCCCGTACGGTCTCGCCGTCCAGGACGACCGTGCCCGCGTCCGGGCGGTGCAGCAGGGCCGCGACCCGGGCCAGGGTGGACTTGCCGCAGCCGCTGGGGCCGAGCAGCCCGACGGCCTGACCGGGGTCCACGGAAAGGGACGCGCCCCGCACGGCCGGGGTCCGCCCGCCGTACCCGGCGGTGATGGCGCGCAGCTCAAGCACGGTGGTCCTCCGGTCGGTGCGGGTGGTGGCAGGCCGTGCCGTCGGTCAGCGCGGGCGGTGCGGCGCAGACGGCGGTGGCCCGTTCGCAGCGCGGGGCGAAGGCGCAGCCCGCCGGGAGGTCGCCCAGTTCGGGCGGCAGCCCCGGGATCGGGGTGAACCCGCGGTCGGGCAGCGCCTGGAGCAGACCCCGGCTGTAGGGGTGACGGGGGCCGGGGGTGCCGAAGAACGCGGCGGCGTCGGAGAGTTCCACGATCCGGCCCGCGTACATCACCGCGACCCGGTCCGCGATCCGCTCCGCCGCCGTCAGATCGTGGGTGATGACCAGCAGGGCGCGTCCGCCGCCGCCGTCGGCATGGCGGCGCAGTTCGTCCACGGTGTGGTCCACCAGGTCGCGGTCCAGGCCGGTGGTGGGTTCGTCGGCGAGCAGCAGCGGCGCGTCGCCGACCAGCGCGAGCGCGGTGGCGGCGCGCTGGGCGAGGCCGCCGGAGAGTTCGTGCGGGTGCCGGTCGAGATGGTCGGCGGGGAAGGCGGCGCGCTCGGCCGCCTTGTCGGTGGCGGCGCGCAGGGCGGCCCGGCCGCGTGTGCCGGTCAGCGCCTTGACCGTCTCCGCCAGCTGGGAGCGGATCCGGCGCACGGGGGTGAGGTGCGCGGCGGGGCTCTGCGGGATGAGGCCGACCATCCGGCCGCGTACGGTCCGGGCGAGGGTGCGTTCGTCGGCGGCGAGCAGGTCCAGTTCGCCGAGCCGGGCCTCGCCCGCCGTCTGGGCGTTGGCCGGGAGCAGCCCCAGCAGGGCGGAGGCCAGCACCGACTTGCCGCAGCCGCTCTCGCCGATCAGCGCCAGGCACTCACCGGCGGCCACCTCGAAGTGCGCGTCGGTGACGGCCGCGACGCGTCCGCCGCCCGGCATCAGGAACCGCACGGACAGCCCGCGCACGGACAGCACCGGATGACGCGCCTCGGGGAGTTCCTCCGCCTCGGGGCGTTCCTTCCTCAGGTCCGTCACAGCATCAGCTCCGATCGTCGGCGCGGATTGATCCGCTCCCGCCACGCCCCGGCGAGCCCCGCGATGGCGAGGGTCGGGACGATGATGAACAGGCCCGGGAAGAGGGTGGGCCACCATTGCCCGGCGAGCAGTGAGCTGCGGGCACCCTGGATGAGCGTGCCGAGGCTCGCGGTGTGGGTGGGCAGGCCCAGGCCCAGGAAGGACAGCGCCGACTCGTGCCACATGGCGTGCGGCACCATCAGTACGGCGGCCAGCCCCGCCTGCGGCAGCACGGCCGGCAGCAGATGCCGTACCGTCACCCGCCACCGGGAGGCGCCCCCCGACACAGCCGCGTCGATGTACGGGCGCGAGCGCAGCGAGAGCACCTCGGCGCGCACGATCCGGGCGGTGGACAGCCAGTGGGTGAGGGCGACCGAGACCACCACCGGCCAAACGCCCGGCCGGAACATGGCCACGATGAAGATGCCGAGCAGCAGATGCGGCACGGACGCGAGGGTGTCGACCACCCGCATGACGGTCCGGTCCACCCAGCCGCCCAGCGCGCCCGCGGTCGCCCCGACGGCGGTACCGATCACGGTCGCGGTGAGCGCCGCCGCCAGCCCCACCAGCAGCGAGACCCGCAGCCCGTAGACGCAGCGCAGCAGCAGGTCCCGGCCCACGTCGTCGGTGCCGAACGGGTGGGCCCAGCTCGGCGGCAGGAGCTTGGCGGCCAGATCCACGGCCTGCTGGTCGAGCTGGACCAGCGGCGGGACGAGGAGCACGGCGAGCGCGGTCACGGCCACCAGGGCGGCGGAGACCCGCACCCGTACGGTCCGGGTGGAGCGGCGCTTGGTGCCGTACGACCGCCAGGTCGATGGCGATGGGGACGGTGCCGGCGATGGCGATGGCGACGGTGCTGGCGATGGAGACGGTGCGGGCGCGTCACATGTCACGGAACTTCACCCTCGGATCGAACAGGCCGTACAGCAGATCCGCGAGCAGATTGCCGAGCAGTACGGCGGCGGTGGCCAGGGTCGTGAGCGCGGCGAGCAGCGGGAAGTCCACGGAGGTGGCCGCCTCCACGGTCGCCGCGGCGATGCCGGGCCAGCTGAAGACGGTCTCCACCAGCAGGGCGCCGGTGATGAGTTCGGGCACGCGGGAGCCGACCAGGGTGAGCACCGGCAGCAGTCCCGAGCGCAGGGCGTGTCCGAGCAGTACGGTCCGCTCGCTCAGCCCCCGGGCCCGGGCCCCGCGCACGGGGTCCTCGGCGAGCGCGTCGCCGACGCCCTGCCGGACGTACAGCGTGAACCAGGGCAGTTGCGAGATGGCGAGGACCCCGGCGGGCAGTACGACATGGCCGGCGACCTGGCCGAAGGTGACGTGTTCGCTGCCGGTGTCGGTGAGTCCGCCCGCCGGGAGGATGCCGAGCTGGAGGGCGAAGAGCCAGACGGCGAGCAGGGCGAGCCAGAAGACGGGGGCCGCCTCCAGGGAGTACGCCAGCGAGGTGACGGTCCGGTCGAGGAATGAGCCGGGGCGGCGGGCCGCCAGCACGCCGAGGACCGTACCGGTCAGCACGGCGGCGACGAACGCGACCGTGCACAGCAGCGCGGACCACACCAGCCGTTCGCCGATGACCTCGGTGACCGGCTGGCGCATCACGCTGGAGTAGCCGAGGTCGCCGCCGAGCGCGGAGGTCAGCCAGTTCCACCACTGCGCGGTGAACGCCTGGTCCACGCCGAGGTTCTCGCGCAGCCGGGCCAGTGTCGCCGCGTCGGCGCCGAGCGCGGCGGTCCCGGCGTACGCCTTGACCGGGTCGAAGGGGGAGGCGGCGGCCACGGCGAAGACGCCGAAGGTGACGACGAGCAGCACGGGCGCGGCGAACACCAGCCGCCGCCCCGCGAGCCGGGCCATCGGCCCCCAGGGCAGCGAGGTCACTTGCTGGGCTTCCAGGTCTCCAGGTTCCACCACGGGCCGCTGGCGAAGCCGTGCTCGTGCGGCTCGATCTGGGTGGTGAGCCCGTCCCAGCGGTCGGCGAGGACGTAGACGTGGTTGACGTGGGTGAGGAAGGTGTAGCCGGGGTCCTTCACCAGCTCACGCTGGAGCGTGCCGTACGCCTCTTCGCGCGCGCCCTGATCGGCACTGCGGCGGGCGGCGTCGAGGGCGTCGTCCACGGCTGGATTCTCGTAACCGGCCATGTTGTTGAAGCCGTCCCCGGCGAGCGTGGAGTGCAGCAGGGTGTAGAGCCCGAAGTCGGGGTCGCCGACGCTGCCGAATCCGGCGAGCACGGCGTCGTCCGCCATCCTGGGCTCGATGACCTCCCAGGTGGCGCTCTCCACCGTCACCTCGATCCCGGCCTTCTTGGCGTCGGAGGCGTAGGCGAGGGCGTGATCCTGGCGGACCTTGTCACCGGAGGGGTAGAGGAGGGTGAAGGAGGCCCGCTGATCGCCCTTGGCACGAATGCCGCCGTCCCCGGCCGTCCACCCGCCCGCGTCGAGGATCCGCCCGGCCTCGGCGAGATCCTGCTCGCGCTCGATCCCGTCGGCGAACCAGGTGTCGCCGACCGGCAGCGGCCCGTAGGCCGGGGTCCCGGCCCCGCTGAGGATGCTGTTCACCATCGCCTCGCGGTCCACGGCGAGGTCGAGCGCCTGCCGGATGGCGGTGTCCCCGGTGACGGGGCCGGACTGGGGGAGCGTGACAGCCCGGAAGTCGTAGGTCTTGGCCTCGTACGTCGTCCTGGTGTCGTCATTCTCGAAGGTGGCGGCCAGATTGGGCGGCAGCACGGCCCCGTCGAGATCGCCGGAGCGCAGCCGGGTGGCGCGCACGTCGTCATCTTCGATGATCGCCATGGTGACGGTCTTCACCTCCGGCTCCCCGCCCCAGTAGTCCGGGTTGGCCTTGAAGGTGAGCTTCTCGCCCTTGCTCCAGGACGACAGCGTGTACGGGCCCGTCCCCACCGGCTCGGTGTTGAAGTCGCCGGTGTTGGGGTCCTGCGCGCCCGCGACATGCTCGGGCACGATCGGCAGCACCGTGCGGGCGGCGAAGGGGGTGTAGGGGTACTTGAGCGTGAAGACGACCGTGCCGTCCCCGTCGGCCCGCACGTCCTCGATGGCGTCCAGCTCGCTGCGGGCCGTGTTGTTGGTCTTCTCGTCGAGGATCGTGTCGTACGTGAACACCACGTCGGCGGCGGTGAGCGGCTCCCCGTCGCTGAAGGTGACGCCCTCGCGCAGGGAGTAGGTGTAGGTGAGCCCGTCGGCGGCGACCTCGGGGAGCGCCTTCGCCAGCGCGGGGCGCAGCGAGAGGTCCGCGTTTCTCGCGAGCAGCCCGTCGAAGATCTTGGAGTTCCCGTCCTTGCCGTAGCCGAGGAGGGGGCTGAGCGTGTCGGGCTCGGAGGCGACCCCGACGACCACGGAGTCGGCTGCGCCGCCGCTGTCCTCGCTCCCGCCCCCGGGCGCCGAACAGGCGGCCACGCCGGTGAGTATCGCGCCCGCGAGTGCGGCCGTCCGTATCCGTCGGTTCGACATGGGTCTCCCACCGTTAATGCCTTACAGGTGCTGTTGCATATTAAGTGCAGGTAAGAAAAGAGCAAGAAGCGATCTCATCTTTGGTGGCGCTCCCGTACGGAGATGTTCACCACGTGGCGCGCGGCGCCGGGACCCTCTACTCTCTGCGGCCCATGCGAAGAGTTCTGCCGACCGCCGGGACGCTGGCCGCGCTGGCCGCCGTCTCCGGCTGCGCGATGTCCGGCCAGGCCCCCCGGTGCACCCTGATCGCCATGGACTCGGCGGTGTCGGTGACCTGGCTGCCCTCCGACTTCGGCGGCACGGACGCGGCGACGATCCGGCTGTGCGTGGCGGACCGCTGCGAGGAGCGGGCGTCCGGGGAGGCGGAGGCGCCCTTCGCGCGGCTGTCCGTACGGCTGCCCGACGACATCGGGGCGGTCACCGTGCCGGTGGGGGTGAGGGTGACGGCGGCCGACGGGGGGCGGATGCTCGTGACGGACGCGCGGGAGACGCGGCTGACGGAGGCGCGGCCGAACGGTGAGGGGTGCGGGCCGGTGGCCTGGACGGCGACGTATCGGGTTTCGGCGGAGGGGTTGGGGGAGGTGGTGGGGTGACGGGGCGCTTGTCGTGGGGCGGTTGGGCATCTGCCGCACATGCCTCTGGTCGCCGTCCGTCCCACGGAGCTGCTTCAGCGCTGCACCGGCTACAGAGGGATGCGCTCATCACGGTCGTACCAGGGGCGCTGCATCATGTCCCGAGGGCATCCATCAGGTGATCGTCCAGGTCGGCCACCCAGTCCTCCCGTCGCCATGGCCGCAGTTCCGAGCGGGCCTGTCTGAGACGCAGCGCCGGTACCCGGCCCCCTGTGCTCGACGCGGCAGCGACGCACTGGTGCAACAGGTCGGCCGCCGATCGCGGGTCGCCGAGTCGGATCCGCGCCAGCGCCTGATCAGTGGTCACGATCGCCCGCTGCACCTGCTCCCGGGGCGTCGACAACGTCGTCGCGGATCTCTCGAACCGGGCATGCGCGACCTCGGCATCCCCGATGTACAGCTCGCAGACGCCCTCGAAGCCTCGCAAGTGCCCGGCGGAGAACCCTGTCGGTGCCGGGTCGCCGCCGTGATCCGCCTCTACGTCGTACCAGGCGAGCCCGAGTGCGGCGCGCGCCTGGCGCTCATGCCCCCCTCGCGCCGCGAGTTCGGCCTGGAGCGCGTGGGCGCGCGCCCGTACGAAGTTGCTGTCCCCGCTGCGCGCTGTCCGCACTGCCTGGTCGACGAGTCGCCGTGCCTCGGCCACTCCCGTGGAGTACAGGGTGACGAGGGCGTGACTCATGTGGACGTTGGCCTGCCGCCACGGCTGTGCCAGTCGACTGGCTTCCTGGGTGGCCTCGGTGTACAGCGCTCGGGAGGCGGAATCGTCACGGGTCTCGAAAGCGAGCCTGCCGGCGAGGGTCATCCCGGCGACCGCCACCTCACGCAGGGGGGCCACCAACGGGTCGGGCAGCGGTCCGGCCAGGAGGCGGCGCGTGGCTTCGACAACTGGGGCGAGGAGCACCTGGAGCCGGACCATCGGCAGTGAGCCCACCTCCTGATTCACGTCGGCGACGGCCGAGGCCAGAGCAGCCACGGTCGCTCCGTCGGCCCGCGCCGGATCGTCGAGCGAGGAAGCGAGGCCGACGCGCACGGAGGGGGCCAGGAGAGCCAGAGTGCCGCCACCGTGGTCAGTGGCCGACCCAAGGACGAGCGTTCTGATCTCGGTGATGCGCCGCTCGCTCTCGCCGAGAAGGGCGAGGGCGTGCAGCAGCTCGGCGAAGTCGGTGCCACCGCCGAGCGCGGTGTCTCCGCCGGGCGTGCGCGCGTAGACGTGGGCGAGGAGGAGTTGGTACCGCTCATCGGGCAGGGTGGGCCGCGCGGACTCCCAGCGTGCGACGGAACGCTGCACGCTCGCCACGGCTGGGAGCGCGGGCTGATGCAGATCTGAGGCCATGGCGGTCAACGCGCGGGCGAGCCCGGACAGGGACAGCCCGCGCTGTCGTCGCAGTCGGCCGAGGGTTGCGGCTCCGGTGGCCCTGTCCTCCATGGCGTCATGCTGCACCACTTCGCGCCTACACGGGGACGATCAGGTGTGGTTTCCCCTGATCGCGGGTGTAGTTGAGGGTCTGCCAGGTACCCGAGTCGAGTTCACCGTTCCTCGGGAAGCCGATCGTCAGCTCGCTGCGGTCGACCATCCAGCGGTTTCGGGCGTGGTAGGCCGGTGCCGCGAGGCGGGCAGCCTTCAGTTCGACGACCTCGGTGATGCGGTCCCGTACGCGAGCGATGGCCTGTTGGGCCTCGGTCGGCTGCTGCTCGACGGTTCCGGGGACAACAACGGTGAGGTGGGCAGCGGTGTTCTCGGCGAGCCAGTGGAGGGTGAGGGAGTCGATGCCCTTGGCGCCGCCCATGTAGAGGTGGGCGTTGTCGGTGAAGGGCTGAAGGTAGGTGGCGAAGAGGTACGCATACTCGGCGAGGGGGCGGTGTCCCGTGCTGCGGGTTCCCGTGATGGTCACAGCGTGCAAGATCAACTCCGTGTCATAGGTTGTCATCTCCCCTGGTCCGG
Organism: Streptomyces sp. NPDC056734; assembly: GCF_042790455.1. Lineage (NCBI taxonomy): Bacteria > Bacillati > Actinomycetota > Actinomycetes > Kitasatosporales > Streptomycetaceae > Streptomyces > Streptomyces sp. NPDC056734. The sequence goes on along the minus strand of NZ_JBHTZD010000012.1, from coordinate 176,635 downwards.
CGTCGGTTGGGACGCTCTACCCGTGGACACCGACGACCTCAAACATCTCGGCGAACTTCTGGACGCCGAGCGTATCGCCCGCATCCTCACCGCTGGGACGAGCCCGAAAGCGTCAGCGGCGTGAGCGCCCCGATGAACTACTTCGCCACCGGCACGGCCGATCTGCGGCTTGCCGGAGAGCAGTGGCTGCTCTCCACCCTCGACGCCCCCGGCCGGGACCACGCCCGCAAGGAATGGCAGGAACACGGTCTCGCCCTGCTCCCCCTCGGCACCCTCTTCGCCGCCGTCCGGCTGCCCGGCGCCGTGGTCGCCGCCGTCGCCGGGGACGACGCCCCCTCCGGCGCGGCGGACGACATCCTCGCCGAGATTCTCGACGGCGGCCCCGTCATCTGCGACCTCCACAGCGCCCGGTACTACGCCCTCGTACCGCCGAGCACCCCCCGCACCTGGCGGGACGCCATCGAGGAATGGCGGAGCCTCGGAGTCGACGCCCTCGGTCAGGGGACCTACCTCGGCGTCCCCCACCCGGCACTGACCGAGCCCGACCGCCGATCCTGCGCCTCGTACTGGTCCGTGCCGATGGACCCGCCCTGGAGGCTCTGCTCGCCCCTCCACGTGGCCCGCCTCATCGCCGCCGCCCGGCACCTGCTCGCCGAGGAACTGCCGACATGACGGCATCGGCGGCATACCGTGGCCCCGTGGCCACTCATGACCTCGGACACACTCTCCTGCGCCTGCGCCGCCTGGCCTCCCTCACACAAGAGGAACTGGCCGAACGCTCCGGCATCTCCGTCGACGTGATCCGTCAGCTCGAACAACACCGTGAACGATCCGCGAGGCTACCCACCTTGCACGCCCTGGCGAACGGGCTCGGCGTGGAGCTGACGACGCTGCTGGGGGACCCACCCGCGCTCTCCTCGACGGGCGAGAACGACGGCCCACGCTTCGTGGCGGTGCGGCGTGCCATCATGCCGGTGCTCTGGGGGACGGAGCCCGAACCGTCGGGACCCGGTCTCTCGCTCAGCGTCCTGCGCGAGCGGATCGCCGACGGCTGGACGCAGTACCACTCCGCCGATTTCGACACCGTGATGAAGGCGCTGCCGGACCTGATCTCCGACGCGCGCACGGCCACCGCCTCGTCCGACCCCGCCGACCGGGCCACCGGCTTCGCGGCGCTGGCCAAGGCGCTCCAACTGGCCGGTCATGTCGCTGTGCGGATGGGCAAGACGGACCTCGCTCTCATCAGCCTGGAGCGGGCCATAGCAGCGGCCGGTGAGTCCTCCGACCCCCTACTGCCGCCGATGATCGTCAACTCGGTCGCGTGGACGTATCAACGTCAGGGGCGCCTCGACGACGCCTTGTCGATCGCCCTGCGCGCGGCGGACGGCATCCGCGACGGCGGGCACACCACCACCGCCGACGGCCTGAAGGTCTGGGGCGCTCTGACCATGTCCGCCGCCACCTCCGCCGCGCGCGGCAACGACTACGACCGGGCCGCCGCGCTGATGGCGCACGCGGAGCGCGAAGCCACCCGCGTGGACACGCTGCCCCAGGTCGGCGACACCCGCATGGTCAGTGTGTTCAGCCCGTCCTCGGTACGGATCGAGCGCGTCCGCCTGGCCGTTCAGTACGGGCACCCGCATGAGGCCCTGGCGCTCGCGAGGGACATGCCACCGGACGCCGACATCCCCCTGTCCTGGCGGACCTGGCTCCTCCTCGACACGGCCCGCGCCCTGACGGATCTCGGCGACACGGACGCGGCCGTGGACACGCTCGCAGCACTGCGCAGCCTGGCACCGGCCTGGATGCGGCACCACACACAGGCGGTGGCCATCGTGCGCGACCTGTGGGCCCTGCTCCCTCACCCACCAGGACTACGGCCGCTGACAGAGTTCCTGGGCGTCACCGACTAGCCCCGGAAACCCGGAACGCTCCCGCGCAGGACGCCATCAGTCCCCCTCCCTCCCCAACGCCCCCAAAATCCGCTCCGCCGCCACCGTCGCCGTAATCTCCCCCTCCCGCACAGCCCGCTCCACCCCCGGCGTCACCTCCCGTACCGCCGGATCCGAGCGCAGCCGTCCCAGCAGCTCATCCCGGACCATGCTCCACGTCCAGTCGACCTGCTGCTCCCGGCGTTTGGCGGCCAGTCGGCCCGTGCCCTCCAGCAGCGCCCGGTGCTGTTCCAGGCGCTCCCAGACCACATCCAGGCCCAGCAATTCCCGCGCGCTGCAACTCAGCACCGGCGGTGTCCAGGACGCGTCCCTGCCGTGCATCAGCCGTAGCGCGCCCGCCAGTTCCCGGGCCGCCGCCTGCGCGTCGCGTTCGTGTGGGCCGTCCGCCTTGTTCACGGCGATGACGTCCGCCAGTTCCAGGACGCCCTTCTTGATGCCCTGGAGCTGGTCGCCGGTCCGGGCGAGGGTGAGGAGGAGGAAGGAGTCGACCATGTTGGCGACCGCTGTTTCTGATTGGCCTACGCCGACCGTTTCGACCAGGACGACGTCGTAGCCCGCCGCTTCCATCACCACGATCGACTCACGTGTCGCCTTGGCGACCCCGCCGAGTGTCCCGGCCGTGGGGGAGGGGCGTACGAACGCCGCCGGGTCCACCGCCAGCCGTTCCATCCGGGTCTTGTCGCCGAGGATCGAGCCGCCCGTACGGCTGGAGGAGGGGTCCACGGCGAGGACGGCGACCCGGTGCCCCAGCCCCGTCAGCATCGTGCCGAACGCGTCGATGAACGTCGACTTCCCGACGCCCGGCACCCCGCTCACCCCGATCCGACGCGCCCGCCCGCTGTGCGGCAGCAACTCGGTCAGCAGGTCCTGGGCCAGGGCCCGGTGCCGGGGGCTGGTGGACTCGACCAGAGTGATCGCGCGGGCCACCAGGGCGCGCTTTCCGTCGAGCACGCCCTTTACGTAAGTGTCAACGTCGATCATGCGGGCCATGGGCGATCACAGCTCGTGGGCGAGATCGGACGCCAGCCGCCGTACCAGGTCGTACGCCGCGTCCGGGATCACCGTCCCCGGTGGGAACACCGCCGCCGCGCCCATCTCCAGCAGCGTCGGTACGTCCTGCGGGGGGATCACCCCGCCGACCACGATCATGATGTCCTCCCGGCCCTCCGCCGCCAGCTCCTCGCGCAGCGCCGGTACGAGGGTCAGGTGACCGGCGGCCAGGGAGGAGACGCCGACGATGTGGACGTCCGCCTCCACCGCCTGCCTCGCCACCTCGCCCGGGGTCTGGAACAGCGGGCCGACGTCGACGTCGAAGCCCAGGTCGGCGAAGGCCGTCGCGATCACCTTCTGGCCCCGGTCATGGCCGTCCTGGCCCATCTTGGCGACCAGGATGCGCGGCCGGCGGCCCTCCGCCTCCTCGAAGGCGTCCACCAGGGCGCGGGTGCGGTCCACGGACGGGGACTCGCCTGCCTCGTTGCGGTACACCCCCGAGATCGTACGGATCTGGCTCGCGTGCCGCCCGTACACCGTCTCCAGGGCGTCCGAGATCTCGCCCACCGTCGCCTTCGCGCGGGCGGCGTTCACCGCCAGCTCCAGGAGGTTGCCCTCGCCGCCCGCCGCCCGGGTCAGTGCGTCCAGGGCATGACGGCAGGCGTTCTCGTCGCGCTCCTCGCGCAGCCGCCGCAGCTTCTCGATCTGCTGCACCCGCACAGAGGAGTTGTCGACCTTCAGGACGTCGATCTGCTCGTCGGTCTCCACCCGGTACTTGTTCACGCCGATCACCGGCTGCCGCCCCGAGTCGATCCGGGCCTGTGTCCGCGCCGCCGCCTCCTCCACCCGCAGCTTGGGGATGCCCGCGTCGATGGCCTGCGCCATGCCGCCCGCCTGCTCGACCTCCTGGATGTGCTGCCAGGCCCGGCGTGCGAGGTCGTACGTCAGTTTCTCCACGTACGCGCTGCCGCCCCACGGGTCGATGACCCGGGTCGTGCCCGACTCCTGCTGGATGAGCAATTGCGTGTTGCGGGCGATGCGGGCCGAGAAGTCGGTCGGCAGGGCCAGCGCCTCGTCCAGCGCGTTGGTGTGCAGGGACTGGGTGTGGCCCTGCGTGGCCGCCATCGCCTCCACGCACGTACGCGTCACGTTGTTGAAGACGTCCTGCGCGGTCAGCGACCAGCCCGAGGTCTGTGAATGGGTGCGCAGGGACAGGGACTTGGTGTTCTTCGGGTCGAACTGCTTCACCAGTTTCGCCCACAGCAGGCGCGCGGCCCGCAGCTTGGCGACCTCCATGAAGAAGTTCATGCCGATCGCCCAGAAGAAGGAGAGCCGGGGCGCGAACGCGTCCACATCGAGACCGGCCTCCCGGCCCGCCCGGAGGTACTCCACCCCGTCCGCGAGGGTGTACGCCAGCTCCAGATCGGCCGTCGCCCCCGCCTCCTGGATGTGGTAGCCGGAGATGGAGATGGAGTTGTAGCGCGGCATCCGCTGCGAGGTGTACGCGAAGATGTCGGAGATGATCCGCATCGACGGCTTCGGCGGATAGATGTACGTGTTGCGGACCATGAACTCTTTGAGGATGTCGTTCTGGATGGTCCCCGCGAGTTTCTCCGGCGGCACCCCCTGCTCCTCCGCCGCCACGATGTACAGCGCCAGGACCGGCAGCACGGCCCCGTTCATCGTCATTGACACCGTCATCTTGTCGAGCGGGATGCCGTCGAAGAGCTGGCGCATGTCGTAGATCGAGTCGATCGCCACGCCCGCCATGCCGACATCGCCCGTCACGCGCGGATGGTCGCTGTCGTAGCCCCGGTGCGTCGGCAGGTCGAAGGCGACCGACAGGCCCTTCTGACCGGCCGCCAGATTCCGCCGGTAGAAGGCGTTCGACTCCTCGGCCGTGGAGAAGCCCGCGTACTGGCGGATCGTCCAGGGCTGATTGACGTACATCGTCGGGTACGGGCCGCGCAGATACGGGGCGATGCCCGGATAGGTGGCCAGGAAGTCCAGGCCCTCCAGGTCCTGCCCGGTGTACAGCGGCTCGACCGTGATGCCCTCCGGGGTCTCCCAGAGCAGATCGTCGCCGCCGGCGGCCTTCTTCACCGCCGTACGCCAGTCGTCCGGGCCGCCCTCGACGGTGGGCGTGCCCAGCTCGATCCCGGAGAAGTCGGGGACGGTCATCACGACACTCCCATGCGGTCGAGGGCGGCGGACAGCACGGCCACCGCGTCACAGCCGGCGAAGACATAGGTGTCCACCCCGGAGTACCGGCCGGGGCGGCCCGCGAGGAACACGTGCGTGGCGCCCGCCGACCGCAGCTCCCCGGCCACCGCCTCCGCCCGCTCCTCGTACAGCGCGTCACTGGAGCACAGGCAGACCTCGCGCGCCCCGCTGTCCGCGAAGGCGCCCTCGGTGACCGGCTCGATGCCGCCCGCCTGGAACAGGTTCGCGGTGAAGGTGAGCCGCGCGGTGTGCGCGGCGGCCGGGCCCAGCGCGGCCAGATACACCCGGGGGCGGGCGCCGGTCGCGGCCAGATGGGCGTCCGAGCGGGCGCGCAGGGCCGCGAAGTCCTCGTCGCGCCGTACGCGCGGCAGTCCGCCGGACGGCGGCTCGGGCACCGGCTCCCGCACCACCGGCTTCTCCGCGAGGAACGGGAACTCACTGACCCCGGTGATCGGCTCGCGCCGCGTGGCCAGCTTCGCCTTGCGCACGGACCAGGTCCCGGCGAGCCGGTCCGCCACCAGCCCCGAGCGCAGCGCCGCCGCCTGACCGCCCGCCCGCTCGATCTCCTGGAAGAACTCCCAGCCCGCGTGGGCGAGTTCGTCCGTGAGCCGCTCCACGTACCAGGAGCCGCCCGCCGGGTCGATCACCCGGGCCAGATGCGACTCCTCGATGAGGATCGTGGAGGTGTTGCGGGCGATCCGGCGCGCGAACGCGTCCGGCCGACCCAGCGCGTGATCGAACGGCAGTACGGTCACCGCGTCCGCGCCGCCCACTCCGGCGGCCAGCGCGGCGACCGTCGCCCGCAGCATGTTCACCCACGGGTCGCGAGGCGTCGTCATCACCGAGGACGTCACGACATGCTGCCGCTGCGGGCTCGGCGCCCCGCACACCTCACCGACCCGCGCCCACAGCCGCCGCGCCGCGCGCAGCTTGGCGATGGTGAGGAACTGATCGGCGGTCGCCGCGTACCGGAACTCCAGCTGCGCGCACGCCTCGGCCGCGCTCAGCCCGGCCCCGGTCAGCTCCCGCAGATAGGCCACGCCGGTCGCCAGCGAGGCACCCAGCTCCTGTGCCGCCGACCCGCCCGCCTCGTGGTACGGCAGCGCGTCCACGGTCAGCGCCCGCAGCCCGGTCGGTGCGGCCAGCCGCGCGAGCCCGGCCAGCTGCGCCAAGTCGTAGGGCCGCTGCCCGGTGCGGGCCTCGAACCCCAGCGGATCGGCGCCCAGATTGCCGCGCAGCGCCTCCGGAGCCACCCCCCGCTCCTCCGCCAGCCGCAGCAACTCCCGTGCCGCGGGCTCGACTTCGGCCCCGGCCTCCAGCACCACCGGCGCCAGATCCAGATAGACCCCGTCGAGCACGGAGGCCAGCGCGGCGACCGGGATGTCGGCCTCGCCGACCACCAGCCACAGCGAGCCGACGCCGTTCTCCAGATCGGCGAGCACGGCTGTGTTGTCGGCCGCCGCGTGCCGCTGCCGCACATCCCAGCCGCCGACCGTGGCGCCCTCGGGCGTACCACCCCGCACGAACGGGGCGAAGCCGGGCAGGCCGGGGTCGGGCGCGGTGTCCCGCGCGGTGTACAGGGGGCGGGTGGTGAGCCCGTCCTCCAGCGGCGTGGACAAGGCGTCCTCCGCCGCGGCACCCGAGACTTCCCTGCCCGACTTTCGCAGGACACCCTCGACGAGGCGCTGCCACTGCTCATGCGTCGCTTCCGGGAACTCGGCGGCCAGGGAGAGCCCGTCATCAGGCAGGACCGTCATGTCTCGGATGCTAGGACAGATCGGCGAACGAGCAGCAGTGGGCGCGGCTGTGACCTTCTTCTCCTAGGGGGTGTGACGCGCCACGCTAGGGGGTGTCAGGGGGGTGAGGAGGGGGTGCGTGGGGGTGCTGAAGGAGGGGGTGACGCCAGGCATCAGGGGGCCCCGGGGGTTGCGGGCCACCCGCCCGCCGGCTCCGCCGGTTCCCCCTCCCCGTCGGCTACGCCAGCCCCGCCAGTTCCTCCGCCGTCAGCGGCCCCCGCTGCCCCTCCCCGAGCAGTCCCCGCGCCCGCAGCAGCCCGGCCGCCGCCACGCCCCACGGCAGCCGCAGTCCCGCCGCCGCCAGCAGGTCCGTCCGGGCGAGGGTCGCGGCCACCGGCCCGGTGTGCACCCCGCCCGGGGTGAGCAGGGCGGCGTCGTCGGCCCAGCGCAGGGCGAGATCCACGTCATGGGTGGCCATGACCACCGTCGTGCCGCCCGCCCGCAGCCCGTCCAGGGTCGCGAGCAGCCGCTCCTGCCCGTCCGGGTCGAGCCCGGCCGTCGGCTCGTCCAGGATCAGCACCCGGGGCCGCATCGCGACGGCTCCGGCGATCGCGGTCCGCTTGCGCTGGCCGTACGAGAGCAGATGCGTCGGCCGATCGGCCAGTGGAGTGATGTCCAGCGCGGCCAGCGCCTGCGCCACCCGCGCCCGCACCTCGCCGTCCGGCAGCCCGAGGTTCAGCGGCCCGAACGACACGTCCTGCCCCACCGACGCCGCGAACAGCTGATCGTCCGGGTCCTGCACCACCAGCTGCACACGCGTCCGCAGCCGGGTCAGCCCCTTGCGGTCGTACGACACCGTCCGCCCGTCGACCGACAGCTCCCCGGCGTCCGGCCGCAGCCCGCCGCTGAGCAGCCGCATCAACGTGGTCTTGCCGCTGCCGTTACGCCCCAGCAGCGCCAGCGCCCGCCCCTCGAACACACCGAAGTCCAGCCCGCTGAGCACGGCGGGCCCGTCCTCGTAACCGAAGGAGACCCCCCGCAGGGCGACCAGAGGGACAGCACTCATCTCAGCGACCTTTCAGTACGAGGGTCAGGGCGCCCAGCGCCACCAGCAGCGCCACGCTCCCCGCCACGAAACGGGCGGACACCCGCGCCTCGGGGACCAGCACCCGCAGGGTGCCGTCGTAGCCGCGCCCGGCGAGCCCGGCCTGGAGCCGCGCGGCCCGGTCGAAGGCCCGCACGAACGCGGTCGCGCCCAGCCCGGCCAGCGAGCGCCACCGCGCCGCCCGCGTGGTGTGCCCGAGCCGCGCCCCCTGCGCGTCCCGGATCCGCCGCACCGAGTCCAGCAGCAGAAAACTCATCCGGTACGTCACCAGCGCCACGTCCACCACGGGCGCGGGCACCCCGGCCCGCACCAGCCGGGGCAGCAGATCGGACAGGGGGGTGGTGAACGCGAACAGCAGCACGCCGAGCGAGGCGGCCGACGTCCGCAGCAGCAGTTCCCCGGCGCGCACCGGCCCGCCGTCCGCGAACCCGACGAACCCGCCGGGCCCGCCGACCCGCACCAGCAGCGGCAGCGCGCCGGTCACACAGAAGCCCAGCGGCACCCGGTAGGCCCGCCACAGCCTGCGGCCGGGCACCCCGGCCGGGCCCAGCAGCACCGTGAGGGCCGCCACCAGCACCAGCGCGGCCCCCGGCCAGGGCGGCAGGGAGATCGCCAGCACGGTCAGGCCGAGCCCGAGCACGGCCTTGTCCACGGGATGACGGCGGCGCCAGCGACTGCTGTGCGCCGCCGCGTCGATCGGCAGCACGCGGACTCAGCCCCGGGGGACGGCCGCGCCGCCGCCGCCCTCGGCGACCTGGATGTCCCCGCCACTCTTGGCGCTCCGGTCCCCTTCGGCCCTCCGGTCTGCCTTGGTACCGGGGCCGCGTTCGGTGTTCCGGCCCCGTTCGGCGCCCAGGCCGAGTTCGGTGTCCCCGCCCCCCTCGGTGTCCCCGGCGCCCTCCCGGGCCGCCGCCGTCCGCTCCTCCCCCTGCCGTCGTCCGCGTCGCAGCCCGAAGTAGTAGGCGAGCACGCCCGCGCCGATCGCCGCCTGCAAGGCGAACAGGGCCGACTCGATCTCCCCGGACGGCGGTTCGTACAGCGGCGAGAACCAGGGCTCGTAGTCCGGCCGGATCTCGGTGATCGCCGTCTCCGCCTCGGCGTCGGCCCCCGTGAACGGTTCCTCCTTGTGGTCGCCGAGCCCGAGGGCCAGCGGCAGCACGGCGAGGGCGGCCACCGCGAGCAGCAACAGCACATTGATCCGCGTAGCGCGCTTCACTTGGCCACCGCCTCCTGCTCGCCCTGGCGGTCCTGCTCGCCCTTGCGGGTCAGCAGCACGCCGAGCCGGGTCAGCTCGCCCTTGCTGGACTGCACCAGCAGCCGCATCACCAGCACCGTGAGCAGGCCCTCGCTGACCGCGAGGGGAATCTGGGTGACGGCGAAGATCGCGCCGAACTTGCCGAGCGCGCCCATGAATCCGCTGCCCGGGTCGGGGAAGGCCAGCGCGAGCTGCACACTGGTCACGCAGTACGTGGAGAGGTCGGCGACGAACGCGCCGAAGAACACGGCGACCATCAGCGGCACGTCGTAGCGGCGCAGCAGCCGGTAGACGGCGTAACCGGCCCAGGGCCCGACGATCGCCATGGAGAAGACATTGGCGCCGAGCGTGGTCAGCCCGCCGTGGGCCAGCAGCAGCGCCTGGAACAGCAGGGTGATGGTGCCCAGCACCGCCATGATCGGCGGCCGGAACAGAATGGCGCCGAGACCCGTGCCGGTCGGGTGGGAGCAACTCCCGGTGACCGAGGGCAGTTTCAGCGCGGACAGGACGAAGGTGAAGGCCCCGGAGGCCCCGAGCAGCAAGGTGCTCTCGGGATGCTCCCTGACCTCACGGGTGAGTGAACGGACTCCGTGGACGACGAACGGCGCCGACGCGACAGACCAGGCGATCGCGTGCGCCGGGGGCAGAAAACCCTCGGCTATGTGCATGGCTCAGCAGACCCTCTCCAGCACCTCGTGGATGGACGACGCGCCTTGGCCGGTCTCCTGGCTGACGGGTACCACCGCCCATGCCCCGCCTTCCCGGATCACAACGATCCAGTGGCTGCCCGTGAGGGCCGGAGCCGGACTTCCCGATCACAGTGGCGAGGGCCGCACCGGCATCACACCGGATTTCCCGTTCACCAAGGCGTGGCGACAGTAGTGCGCGGATCCGGCCATGACAAGCAGGGACGGACCGGGCGGAGGGGCCGGAGCCGGGTGTCGCCGGGCGTTGCCGGGCGGGGCCTGGACCGGAGCCGGACGGGTGTGGGCTATCCCACCTGCCCGCCTACCCCACCTGTTCTCTCGCCGTCGCCGACGGACTGGGCGCGGGGGAGGCGGTGTTGATCCCCAGGTCGGGGCGCGGGGTGAGAACCACGATCGGGGCGCCGGGCTGCGGCGGGGGTGGGGTCAGCTGGTCATTGGGGAGCTTGGGCGGGGTGGTCTGCTGGAAGTTGACCTGGTCGTGGTTGACCAGCCCGGTCTTCTCCAGCACGGTGATGTGGTCCAGCACGGTGTCGTTGGCGAGGTCGGCCAGCTGCCGCACCAGCGTGTTGCGGGTGTTGGCGCGGGTCTTGGCGACCACCGGGAAGATCTGACCATGGGTGACCCGCATGATCTGCACGGCCGTGGAGTCGAAGGACTGGCCCTGCTCGGCGGCGACCGTGGCCACGAACTGCTGTTGCTGGGGGCTCGCCTGGTTCGGCAGCGTGATGTTGAGATCCGGGGCGATCTCGCGGCACAGCTCGTCCAGCCCGGCGTGGCCGACGATCAGATGCTTGCCCGCCTCCTTCATCTCCGGTGTCGTGCCCCGCTCCATCGCCAGCTCGCCCAGCGGGTACTCCCAGAGCCCGGCGGCCCGCACCTTCACCACGAAGTCACGGTCCGCCTCGGTCAGCGGCCCCCACGGGGTATTGGCGATGATCCGGTTCTGGTCACCGGCCGTGTTCTCGACCCCCAGCATGGCCGGATAGGCGAGCGCGGTGAGGGTAAGACCCATGGCACCGAAGACGAAGATGCTCCCCACCTTGGTGCGGGAGATGGGCATGCGGCCTCCTGACGCGAACGGGCACGTGCGGCGGGTACGGCACGTTCGACCTACAGGGCACGTACGGCGCGCACGACTTGTACGACAGGAGATACGGACGCCCGTCCCGGATCCGTCACCGGGACGGGAGAATTTTCCCCGGCGGACCTGTGCGGTACGTCACACAGCTGTCCGAGCCGGTCGCACACCGTGTCGCTGTTCGGCCGAACGGGTGACTTGCCGTAAGAATGGCTGGTGCAGGAGATGAGAACGACGCAGATCGGGGGGAGCCGGTGAACAGTCGAGATGTCACCGATGAACAGTGGGAAGGGCTCGCTCAGGTCGTACCCCTGAGGGGACGTGACGCCTGGCCGTCCGCCGTGGACCACCGGGCCCGGCCGGACGCGGAGACCGAGGCACGGCGCCGCTTCGTCGTCCTGCGGGTCAACATCTTCGCCGACGCCCGCGAGGTCGCCGAGACCCTGATGGCCGGCATCCCGGTCCTCCTCGACCTCACCGGCGCCGAGGGCGATGTCGCCAAGCGTGTCCTCGACTTCAGCACGGGCGTGGTCTTCGGCCTGGCCAGCGGGATGCACCGGGTGGACCGCAATGTCTTCCTGCTGACCCCGCCGGGCACGGAGGTGCAGGGTCTGATGGCGGGGGTGGGCGGGCCGGGCGCCTGAGGACGGGGTCCTGGCCGGACGGCTCCGGCACGGCACCGCCCTCCGTTCCGCTGCCGGGGCCCGATGCGGGACGTGTACGGCGAACCGTGGCCGCCGGGCACGATCCGCGGACGGGGCCGGCCCGGCCCGGCGACGGTGAGGTGCGGTGGGCGACGCCGACCGGGCCCGGGGGACGCCCGGGGCGACAGTGGTACACCTTGATCCGTGAGTGACGAATCAGTGGGTGGCGAAGCTTTGACCGGCGAGTCCGTGACCGGCGGATCTGTGACCGGCGAGTCCGTGACCGGCGAATCCGGAAGCGGCGAATCCGGCAGCAGCGGAGCCGAGGGTGCCGCAGCCGGGAGCGGCGCAGTCGAGAGCGGCGCCCGGCGACTTGACGTACCGGCCCTGCAACGCCGGCTCGCCGACTTCGCCGCCGCCCGCGACTGGCAGCCCTACCACACCCCCAAGAATCTGGTGGCCGCGCTGAGCGTGGAGGCGTCCGAACTGGTCGAGATCTTCCAGTGGCTGACACCCGAGGAGTCGGCGCGGGTGATGGACGACCCCCGGGCCGCGCACCGGGTGCGGGATGAGGTCGCCGATGTGCTGGCGTATCTGCTCCAGCTGTGCGAGGTGCTCGGCGTCGATCCGCTCGCCGCGCTGGACGCCAAGATCGACCGTAACGAACAGAGATTCCCGGCGCCTTGAAGCACCGGGGGCGCCCGGTCGGCCGGTGTCTGTGATCTTCTGTGCTCCGAGTGACGGGGCGGCATCACGGACGAGTCCGGACAACTCGGGGACCGAACCAATCCATTTTTACTCTGCGTAGTCAAATCTGGGCCCGAATCCGAATCGTTGTCCGCAGATTTCCGTCTTCCTCTAGCTTTTCGTCTCACGGACCCTCACTCTGGGTAGTGGACAACGGAGTTCGGGCGGACGCGCGGACCAGCGTGCGTCTTGACAGACGGGGGCGGCCCATGGACGCGGTGCGGCTCATCGTGACGAGCAGGCGGGCGCTGGCGGCGAGCGGTGCCATACCCGACACGTTGCGGGAGGTGTGGCAGGCCCAGTGCCTGGCCCAGGCGATCGGCAGCAGGCTCGCGGTGTTCGGCCCGCCGGAGCTGCGCGGTGAGGCGCTCGGCCTGACCGAGCTGGCGGGCCGGGGCTGCGGAGTCCTGGACGAACCGCACCTCGCCCCCGGTGAGTTGCGCGCGGCCCAGCTGACCGAGCTGGGCGACACCCGCCAGGCCCTGACCTATCTCTGCGGACTCCTCGGCGAGGTGGGCATCGCCCTCGTCGGCGTGGCCTGCTCGGCGCCCGACGAGGGGACGTACTGGCAGTGCATGGAGGCCATCGACGCGGCGGACGAGTCCCGCGACCGAGTCCGCGAGCTGCTCCGCAAACTGGCGGACCGGGAGGCGGCGGCCTTACCCGAGCGGGAGGCGGGGTAGGCCCCGACCGTCGCCGGCCGCCTCCCCGACGCGCCCGCCCCGTCCCGCCCCGCCCCGCCCCGCCCCGCCACGTGACGGAACGGGACGGGACGGGACGGACGAATTTCACCCGACCGAGGAGCGCCCCGCAGGTGTGGACCGGCGCGATCCGGCGGGGGGCCAGGGGGCAGGATGGAGGCCATGGATCTTCGCATCTTCACCGAGCCCCAGCAGGGCGCCACCTACGACACGCTCCTCACCGTGGCCAAGGCCACCGAGGACCTCGGGTTCGACGCTTTTTTCCGGTCGGACCATTTCGTCAAGATGGGCTCCGTCGACGGTCTGCCCGGCCCCACCGACGCCTGGATCACCCTGGCCGGCCTCGCCCGCGAGACCCGGCGCATCCGACTCGGCACCCTCATGACCGCCGGTACCTTCCGGCTGCCCGGCGTCCTCGCCATCCAGGTCGCCCAGGTGGACCAGATGTCCGGCGGACGCATCGAGCTGGGCCTCGGCGCGGGCTGGTTCGAGGACGAGCACCAGGCGTACGGCATCCCCTTCCCGAAGGCGAAGTTCGGCCGTCTGGAGGAGCAGCTCGCCATCGTCACCGGACTGTGGGAGACCCCCGTCGGCGACACCTTCGACTTCGACGGCACCTACTACCAGCTGAAGAACTCGCCCGCACTGCCCAAGCCCGCCCAGGCGAAGGTCCCCGTGCTGATCGGCGGCCACGGCGCCACCCGCACCCCTCGCCTGGCCGCCCGCTACGCCGACGAGTTCAACATGCCCTTCGCCTCCATCGAGGACAGCGAGCGCCAGTTCGGCCGGGTGCGCGCCGCCGCCGAGGAGGCCGGCCGCAAGGGCGACGACCTCGTCTACTCCAACGCCCTCATCGTCTGTGTCGGAAAGGACGACCAGGAAGTCGCCCGCCGCGCCGCCGTCATCGGCCGCGAGGTCGATGAGCTGAAGACCAACGGCCTGGCCGGTTCCCCGGCCGAGGTGGTCGAGAAGATCGGCCGCTACGCCGAGATCGGCGCGAGCCGGATCTACCTCCAGGTCCTCGACCTGGACGACCTCGACCACCTGGAGCTGATCTCCGCACAGGTGCAGTCCCAGCTGTCGTAACCGCCCGCGCGATAACCGAAGGCGCCGGTCACACCCCCCGTGCGACAGTAGGACCGTCGTCCTGCCGAGCCCCCAGGATCACCCCCCCCTGGGGGCTTTCGCGCGCACGGCACCCCCAACGACAGATACGACAGACGACCGTCCACGACAGACGACCGTCCAGCCGGAGAGGCCCTCCGCATGTTCCTGACCATCAGCACCACCGGCGTACCCGAACGCCCCGCCACCGACCTCGGTTTCCTGCTGCACAAGCATCCGGACAAGGCGCAGGCGTTCTCCACCTCCTACGGCACCGCGCACGTCCTCTACCCCGAGGCGGGCGCGGATCGCTGCACGGCGGCGCTGCTGCTGGAGGTCGACGCGGTGGCGCTGGTGCGCCGGAACAAGGGCAAGGGCCGCGGCGGCGCCCCGGACGCGGCCCTCGCGCAGTACGTCAACGACCGCCCCTACGCCGCCTCCTCCCTCCTAGCGGTCGCCCTGAGCGCCGTCTTCTCCAGCGCCATGCGCGGAGTGTGCAACGCGCTGCCCGACCGTGCCGCCCAGCCGCTGCCGCTGCACATCGAGGTGCCCGCGCTGCCCGCCCGGGGCGGCCCCGCCGTCGTACACGCCCTGTTCGAGCCGCTGGGCTGGACGGTCACGGCCGAACCCGTGCCGCTGGACGACCGGTTCCCCGAGTGGGGCGACTCGCGCTACGTCCGGCTGGTCCTGGAGTCCGAGACCCTCACCCTGGCCGCCGCGCTGCGCCACCTGTACGTCCTGCTGCCGGTCCTGGACGACGCCAAGCACTACTGGGTCGCCCCCGACGAGGTCGACAAACTGCTCCGGGCCGGTGCGGGCTGGCTGCCCGGACACCCCGAACAGAAGCTGATCACCAGCCGCTATCTGTCCCGCCGCTGGTCCCTGACCCGCGACGCCCTGGAGCGGCTGGAACTGGCCCGGCTCGCCGAGACCGACGACAGCCAGGCCGAGGAGATCGACAACGCCGTCGAGGCCGACACCGAGGAGGCCCCCGAGCCCACCCCGCTCGCCGTCCTGCGGCGCGAAGCGATCCTCACCGCGCTGCGCGAAGCCGGTGCCGCCCGGGTCCTGGACCTCGGCTGCGGGCAGGGTCAGCTTGTCCAGGCGCTGCTCAAGGACGTCCGGTTCACCGAGATCGTCGGGGTGGACGTGTCGATGCGGGCGCTCACCGTCGCCGCCCGGCGGCTGAAGCTGGACCGGCTGGGGGAGCGGCAGGCGTCGCGCGTCCAGCTGATCCAGGGCTCCCTCGCGTACACGGACCGGCGGCTCAAGGGGTACGACGCGGCTGTGCTCAGCGAGGTGATCGAACACCTCGACCTGCCCCGGCTGCCCGCCCTGGAGTACGCCGTCTTCGGCGCCGCCCGCCCCCGCACGGTCGTGGTGACCACCCCCAACGTCGAGTACAACGTCCGCTGGGAGTCCCTCCCCGCCGGGCACGTCCGGCACGGCGACCACCGCTTCGAGTGGACGCGCGCCGAGTTCCGCGCCTGGGCGCAGGCGGTCGCCGCCCGGCACGGGTACGCCGTGGAGTTCCGGCCCGTAGGACCCGACGACCCCGAGGTGGGCCCGCCCACCCAGCTCGCCCTGTTCACCCTGACCGCCGACAAGGAGGCGAAAGCGGCATGACCGAGACCCAGAAGACACCTGACGCCGGGCGGAGCCTGTCCGTCACCGATCTCTCCCTGGTCGTCCTGGTCGGCGCCTCCGGCTCGGGCAAGTCCACCTTCGCCCGCCGCCACTTCAAGCCCACCGAGGTGATCTCCTCCGACTTCTGCCGGGGCCTGGTCTCCGACGACGAGAACGACCAGGGCGCGACCCGCGACGCCTTCGACGTGCTCCACTACATCGCGGGCAAGCGGCTGGCGGCCGGCCGCCGTACGGTCGTGGACGCCACCAGCGTGCAGCCCGAGGCCCGGCGCGGGCTGATCGCGCTGGCCCGGGAGTACGACGTGCTGCCCATCGCGATCGTCCTCGACGTACCGGAGTCGGTGTGCGCGGCGCGCAACGCGGCCCGCGCCGACCGGGCCGGAATGCCGCGCCGGGTGATCCAGCGCCACATCCGCGAACTCCGCCGCTCCCTGCGCCTCCTGGAGCGCGAGGGCTTCCGCAAGGTGCATGTCCTGCGGGGCGTCGAGGAGATCGAGACCGCGACCGTCCGTACCGAGAAACGGTTCAACGACCTCACCCACCTCACCGGCCCCTTCGACATCATCGGCGACATCCACGGCTGCGCGTCCGAACTGGAGTCGCTGCTCGGCAAGCTGGGCTACACCGACGGTGTGCACCCGGACGGCCGGACCGCCGTGTTCGTCGGCGACCTCGTCGACCGCGGCCCCGACAGCCCCGGCGTGCTGCGCCGGGTGATGACGATGGTGAGATCCGGCAACGCGCTGTGCGTGCCCGGCAACCACGAGAACAAGTACGGCCGTCACCTGCGCGGGCGCCCGGTGCGGCCCACGCACGGGCTCGCGGAGACCCTCGCGCAGATGGACGGCGAGAGCGCGGAGTTCCGGCGCGAGGTGAGCGAGTTCATCGACGGGCTGGTCAGCCACTACGTCCTGGACGGCGGCAGGCTGGTGGTGTGCCACGCCGGGCTGCCGGAGAAGTACCACGGCCGCACCTCCGGCCGGGTCCGCTCGCACGCGCTGTACGGCGAGACCACCGGGGAGACGGACGAGTTCGGGCTGCCGGTGCGCTACCCGTGGGCGGAGGACTACCGGGGCCGGGCGGCCGTGGTCTACGGCCACACCCCGGTGCCCGAGGCCACCTGGCTCAACAACACGATCTGCCTGGACACCGGCGCCGTCTTCGGCGGCAAGCTCACCGCGCTGCGCTGGCCGGAGCGGGAACTGGTCGACGTACCGGCGCAGCGGGTCTGGTACGAGCCGGTGAAGCCGCTCGCCTCGCAGGCGCCCGGCGGGCAGGACGGACGGCCGCTGGATCTGGCGGATGTGCAGGGGCGCCGGGCCGTCGAGACCCGGTACGCCGGGCGGGTCGCGGTCCGGGAGGAGAACGCGGCGGCGGCCCTGGAGGTCATGAGCCGCTTCGCCGTCGACCCGCGTCTGCTGCCGTATCTGCCGCCCACCATGGCACCCACGCCGACCAGCGCGGCCGAGGGCTTTCTGGAGCACCCGGTGGAGGCGTTCGCGCAGTACCGGGACGACGGGGTCGAGCGGGTCGTGTGCGAGGAGAAGCACATGGGCTCGCGGGCCGTCGCCCTGGTCTGCCGGGACGCGGACGCGGCGGCCCGCCGCTTCGGCGTCGACGGTCCGACCGGCTCCCTCTGCACCCGCACCGGCCGCCCGTTCTTCCCGGACGGCCCGATGACCGAGCAGCTCCTGGACCGGCTGCGCGCGGCGATCGGCGCGGCGGGACTCTGGGCGGAGCTGGACACGGACTGGCTGCTGCTGGACGCGGAGCTGATGCCGTGGTCGCTGAAGGCGTCCGGACTGCTGCGCACCCAGTACGCGGCGGTCGGCGCCGCCGCCGGGGCCGTCTTCCCCGGCGCCCTGGCCGCGCTCCAGGGCGCGGCGGCCCGGGGCGTCGACGTCACCGCCCTGCTTGCCCGCCAGCGGGAACGCGCCGCGCACGCCGACGCGTTCACCGACGTCTACCGGCGTTACTGCTGGCCCACCGACGGCCTGGACGGCGTCCGCCTGGCACCCTTCCAGCTGCTCGCCGCCCAGGGCCGCAGCCTCGCCGCCCTGCCGCACGACGAACAGCTGGCCCTGCTGGACCGGCTGGTCGAGCACGACACCACCGGCCTGCTCCACACCACCCGCAGGCTGTACGTCGACACCGCCGACCCGGCCTCCGTCGCGTCCGGCGTCGACTGGTGGCAGGAGATGACCGGCCGGGGCGGGGAGGGCATGGTCGTCAAGCCGCTCGCCGCCCTCGTGCGCGACCCGCGGGGGCGGCTGGTGCAGCCCGGCCTGAAGGTGCGCGGGGTGGAGTATCTGCGGCTGATCTACGGCCCGGACTACACCCGCCCCGACCACCTGGACCGCCTCCGCCGCCGCTCCCTGAACCACAAACGCTCCCTCGCCCTGCGCGAACACGCCCTCGGCCTGGAGGCCCTGGACCGCCTGGCCGACGGCGAGCCACTGTGGCGCGTGCACGAGGCGGTGTTCGGGGTGCTGGCCCTGGAATCGGAGCCGGTGGATCCTCGGCTCTGACCATCCGGTCCGGGGGAGGAGGAGGGCGACTGGGGGCGGTGTTGGTGGGCCCCGGCCGGGGCCGGCCCCTTGGGCCCGGCGGGTGTGACTCCGGTTGTGGTCTTCGGGACGCCGGCGTCCCGCGCCCGGCGTCCCGCGCCCGGCGTCCCGCGCCCCGCGCCCTGGAGCGTGACCCCGCCGACCTGCACACCCTCGCCGGGTGCGCCGCCCTGCCCGCCGGTCCGGCTGCCCGCCAGGGACCCGCTCCCGTGTGAAACAGGGGTGAACGCCTGCCCGAATGGTCAGGATGGAGACATGGCATACCACGTCGACTCCGAGGCCGGGCGGCTGCGCCGCGTCATCCTGCACCGGCCCGATCTTGAGCTCAAAAGGCTCACCCCCAGTAACAAGGACGCGCTGCTCTTCGACGATGTGCTGTGGGTGCGCCGGGCGCGCGCCGAGCACGACGGCTTCGCCGACGTCCTGCGTGACCGCGGTGTCGAGGTCCATCTGTTCGGCGAGCTGCTCACCGAGGCCCTGGAGATCCCGGCGGCCCGCGCGCTCGTACTGGACCGGGTCTTCGACGAGAAGGAGTACGGCCCGCTGGCCACCGACCATCTGCGGGCCGCGTTCGCGGCGCTGCCCGCCGGGGAACTGGCCGAGGCACTGGTCGGCGGCATGACCAAACGGGAGTTCCTTGAGGCCCACGCCGAGCCGACCTCCGTCCGCTTCCACGCCCTGGAGGTGGACGACTTCCTCCTCGGGCCGCTGCCCAACCATCTCTTCACCCGGGACACCTCCGCCTGGATCTACGACGGTGTCTCCATCAACGCCATGCGCTGGCCCGCCCGGCAGCGCGAGACCGTCCACTTCGAGGCGATCTACCGCCATCACCCGCTCTTCCGGGACCACACCTTCCACGTCTGGTCCGAAGGACAGGCCGACTACCCCTCCACCATCGAGGGCGGGGACGTGCTGGTGATCGGCAACGGCGCCGTGCTCATCGGGATGAGCGAGCGGACCACCCCGCAGGCCGTCGAGATGATCGCCCACAAGCTGTTCGCGGCCGGTTCCGCGACCACGATCGTGGCGCTGGACATGCCCAAGCGACGTGCCTTCATGCATCTGGACACCGTGATGACGATGGTCGACGGCGACACCTTCACCCAGTACGCCGGGCTCGGCATGCTCCGCTCCTACACCATCGAACCCGGCGCGGGCGACCGGGACCTGAAGGTCACCGACCATCCGCCGGAGCACATGCACCGGGCCATCGCCGCCGCCCTCGGCCTCAATGAGATCCGGGTGCTGACCGCCGTCCAGGACGTGCACTCCGCCGAGCGCGAGCAGTGGGACGACGGCTGCAATGTGCTCGCCGTCGAGCCGGGGGTCGTCGTCGCCTATGAGCGCAACGCCACCACCAACACCCATCTGCGCAAACAGGGCATCGAGGTGATCGAGATCCCGGGCAGCGAGCTGGGGCGGGGGCGGGGCGGCCCGCGCTGCATGAGCTGTCCGGTGGAGCGGGACGCGGTGTAGGGGCCAGGGGGGCGTGCGCCACATCGTCGTATAAGAATTCTGAAGGTCGTATACACTTCCATTCGACCGCCGTCCCCGTCGTCCCGACCTTGGAGCGCCCATGGCGACCGTTCCGACCGCCCTCGCCGGGCGCAGCTTTCTCAAAGAGCTGGACTTCACCCGTGCGGAGTTTCTCGGGCTGATCGAGCTGGCCGCCGAGCTGAAGGCGGCCAAGCGGGCCGGGACCGAGACGCGGTACCTGAGCGGCAAGAACCTCGCGCTGATCTTCGAGAAGACCTCCACCCGTACCCGCTGCGCCTTCGAGGTCGCGGCGGCCGACCAGGGTGCCGCGACCACCTATCTGGACCCCTCCGGCTCACAGCTCGGGCACAAGGAGTCCGTGCGGGACACCGCGCGGGTGCTGGGCCGGTACTACGACGGGATCGAGTACCGCGGGGACAGCCAGCGGGCGGTGGAGGAGCTGGCGGAGTACGCCGGGGTGCCGGTCTTCAACGGGCTCACCGACGACTGGCACCCCACCCAGATGCTCGCCGACGTCCTGACCATGACCGAGCACCGCGCCGGGCCGCTCACCGGGACAGCCTTCGCCTACCTCGGCGACGCCCGCTTCAACATGGGCAACTCCTACCTCATCACCGGCGCGCTGCTCGGCATGGACGTCCGGATCGTCGCCCCCGAGTCCTACTGGCCCGCGCAGCCCGTCATCGACCGGGCCCGGGCGCTCGCCGAGACCAGCGGGGCCCGGATCACGCTCACCGAGTCGGTGGCGGAGGGCGTGCGCGGCGCGCACTTCGTGGCCACCGACGTCTGGGTCTCCATGGGCGAGCCCAAGGAGGTGTGGGACGAGCGGATCGCCGCGCTGGTGCCGTACGCCGTGACCATGGACGTGCTGCGGGCCACCGGCAATCCGGATGTGAGGTTCCTGCACTGTCTGCCGGCCTTCCACGACCTGGGGACCAAGGTCGGCCGGGAGATCCATGAGCGGTTCGGTCTGGCCTCCCTCGAAGTGACCGACGAGGTCTTCGAATCGGCGCACTCGGTCGTCTTCGACGAGGCCGAGAACCGGCTGCACACCATCAAGGCGGTGCTGGTCGCCACGCTGGCCTGACCGGCGGCGGGGCCACAAGAACTACGAGGGCCACGAGCGCCACGCGGGCTACGCGGGCCACGCGGACTACGTGGGCTCCGGGGGGCGGTACTGGGCCGGTAGCGCGGGCAGTCTGAACCACACCGCCTTGCCGGTCTCGGTGGCGCGGTGGCCGCAGTCGGAACTGAGGGTGCGGATCAGCAGCAGCCCGCGTCCGTTCTCCTGCCAGGGGTCGGGTGCGTGGTCCGGGGGCCGGGTCAGCTCGGTCGGCGGCGCCGGGTCGGGGTCGTGCACCTCGACGTGGCAGCCGGTGGGCAGCAGTTCCAGGATCAGTTCTATCGGGCCCTCGCCGGCGGTGTGCTCGACGGCGTTCGCGACCAGCTCCGCCGTCAGCAGTTCGGCCGTGTCGCAGTCGGCCCCGTGCTTCAGCTCGGCCAGCGCGGTGCGCACCAGGGCACGGGCGACCGGTACCGCCACGGCCGAGCGTGGCAGCGCGATACGCCAGGAGGCGGAGGCGGAGGGGCGATCGTGCACGGCGTGTCCGTTCATGGCGCAGGAATCCCTGGAGGGGACTCGGGTCGTCCTGCTTTCAACTTTATAGAGGGCGCGGCGCCGTCGGCAGAGTCACTGGTCGGGCGTCGCCGGGACTTTCGGACCCCGATGCCGGGCGAGCGTCGGGCGACCCATATGAGGGAACGCTGTGCGCCGCACAGCCGATCCCCTCTCCTCCCGTTGTTACCGCGTTATTGACATCCGAAGGGAAAGCGGTGACGGAAGAGGCGCCGGGTGAGTGGCGCGTTGCTCTCCGTGAGCGATTTCCATGTGGCTCCGCCGCGTGGGCGCGACCACGGATGACGGCGGCCTCCGGACCGGGCACGCCAAAAGGCCCAGGTCCTGAGCTGAACGCTCAGGACCTGGGCCATCCGGCGCGGGCGGAGCTACCCCTCCACCATCCCCGCCGTCAGCGTCGCCCCGTCCGCCGGGTCGATCAAGATGAACGCGCCCGTGCGCCGGGACACCGCGTAGGGATCCAGCGCCAGCGGCTCGGCCGTGCGCAGGGTGATCCGGCCGAGGTCGTTGGCCGCGAGGACCTCCGCCCCCGCCAGGTCGGTGACCTTGGCCTGCACGGTCCGGGTGGTGTGCCGGACGAGCACCCGGTCACCGATCCGCAGCGGCCGGTCGGCGAGATGGCAGACGGCCGCGCGCACCTCCCGCGTCAGGGCGGGCGGCTCCGCGCCCGTCGTGATCAGGTCACCGCGCGCGATGTCCCGCTGCCCGGCCAGACGCAGGCTCACGGACTGCGGGGCGTGTGCCGACCCGGCCGGGGTGCCCAGGACGTCGATGCCGGTGATCTCGGTCGACTCGCCGTTCGGCAGGACCGTCACCCGGTCACCGACCGTCAGGGTCCCCGACACCAGCTGGCCCGCGTAGTGGCGGGCGTCGCCGTCCCGGATGACGTACTGGACCGGGAAACGGGCGGGCGCCTCGGTGCGCTCGGCGCCCACCGGCACCCGCTCCAGGAACTCCAGCAGCGCCGGGCCCTCGTACCAGCCGGTCCGCGCCGACCGCTCCACCACGTTGTCACCGGCCAGCGCCGACACCGGGACGGGCGTGAAGCCGGGCAGGCCCAGGCGGGCGGCGTGACCCGCGAAGTCCTCCACGATCCGCTCGAAGACCTGCTGCTCGTAGCCGACGAGGTCCATCTTGTTCACGGCGAGCACGATGTGCGGGACGCGGAGCAGGGCCGCGATGGCGGCGTGGCGGCGGGTCTGTTCGACGACGCCGTTGCGGGCGTCGACCAGGATCACCGTCAGCTCGGCCGTGGAGGCGCCCGTCACCATGTTGCGGGTGTACTGCACATGGCCGGGGGTGTCGGCGAGGATGAAGCGGCGCCGGGTGGTGGCGAAGTAGCGGTACGCCACGTCGATGGTGATGCCCTGTTCGCGCTCGGCGCGCAGCCCGTCGGTGAGCAGCGCCAGATCGGGGGTGTCCCCGCGCGAGGCCCGGGTCACGGCCTCCAGCTGGTCGGCGAGCACCGACTTGGAGTCGTGCAGCAGCCGGCCCACCAGGGTGGACTTGCCGTCGTCCACGGAACCGGCGGTCGCGAACCGCAGGGTGTCGACGTCCGTGCCGTGGATTGCAGTCGTGCTCATGGCTAGAAGTACCCCTCGCGCTTACGGTCCTCCATCGCGGCCTCCGACAGCTTGTCGTCGGCGCGGGTCGCGCCGCGCTCGGTGAGCCGGGAGGCGGCGATCTCCGCGATGACCTTCTCGATGGTGTCGGCGGTGGAGTCCACCGCCCCGGTACAGGACATGTCGCCCACGGTCCGGTAGCGGACCCGGCGCTTCTCGACGGTCTCCGTCTCGCGCGGCCCGCCCCACTCCCCGGCCGTCAGCCACATCCCGCCCCGCTGGAACACCTCGCGGTAGTGGGCGTAGTAGATGTCGGGCAGCTCGATGTCCTCGCGGTCGATGTACTGCCAGACGTCCAGCTCGGTCCAGTTGGAGAGGGGGAACACGCGGACGTGCTCGCCGGGGGCGTGCCGCCCGTTGTAGAGGTTCCACAGTTCGGGGCGCTGGCGGCGCGGGTCCCACTGGGAGAACTCGTCGCGCAGCGAGAACACCCGCTCCTTGGCCCGTGCCTTCTCCTCGTCGCGCCGCCCGCCGCCGAACACCGCGTCGAAGCGCCGCTCCTGGATGGTCTCGGTCAGCGGGACGGTCTGGAGCGGGTTGCGGGTGCCGTCCGGACGCTCCCGCAGCACCCCCCGGTCGATGTAGTCCTGCACGGAGGCGACATGCAGCCGCAGTCCGTGCCGTTCGACCGTGCGGTCCCGGTAGGCGAGGACCTCGGGGAAGTTGTGCCCGGTGTCCACGTGCAGCAGCGAGAAGGGCACCGGGGCGGGCGTGAACGCCTTCAGCGCCAGATGCAGCATGACGATGGAGTCCTTGCCGCCGGAGAAGAGAATCACCGGCCGCTCGAACTCGCCCGCCACCTCACGGAAAATGTGGACCGCCTCGGACTCCAGCGCGTCCAGGTGGGAGAGGGTGAAGCCGGTCATGCGAGCCCCTTTGCCACCAGCAGCGCGTGCACCGAGTCGGCCGACTCGTGCGCTGTCTGGTCCTGCGTCCGGAGGACCAGCGCCGGGTCCACCGGCTCCTCGTACGGGTCGTCCACGCCGGTCAGCCCGGTCAGCTCACCGGCGGCCTGCTGGGCGTACAGCCCCTTCACGTCCCGCTCGCTGCACACCGTGACCGGCGTGGCGACATGGACCTCGACATACGGGGTCCCGCTCGCCTCGTGCCGCTTGCGCACGGCCTCGCGGCTGTCGGCGTACGGGGCGATGACGGGGACGACGGAGAGCACGCCGTTGCGGGCCAGCACCTCCGAGACCAGGCCGATGCGCTGGACGTTGGTGTCCCGGTCCGCGCGGGAGAAGCCCAGCCCGGCGGAGAGGAAGCGGCGGATCTCGTCGCCGTCGAGGACCTCCACCCGGTGTCCCTCGGTCCGCAGCCGGTCCCCGAGGAGGCGGGCGATCGTGGTCTTCCCCGCGCTCGGCAGCCCCGTGAGCCAGACGGTGGCTCCTTGCGCTCTGGCCGTGCTGGTGGTCATGCGCAGCAATCCTCGTTTCTTCCCCGGCGTGTGACCCGATGGACGCTAGGTAAGAAACTTGAGAAGAGGGCCAGAGGAACCTGAGGGTTCCCTTAGCGCCTCAGGATGTGCCTGACGTCACACCGGCACCGGGTTTGCCGCATACGGGGTCACATCCGCACGCATGCGGTCCCGCGTCGCGCGGTCACATCCGCAGGAAAGCCGTCCCGCGGTCACACCCCCACGAACCCGGCCCCCGCGTCCCGCAGCCGCTCGTGCAGTTCCCGGAAGACGGCCGCCGAGCGCGCCCCCGGCCAGTCGGCGGGCAGCAGCCGGGCGGGCAGGCCGGGGTCGGTGTAGGGGAGATGGCGCCAGGAGTCCAGGGCGAGGAGATAGTCGTGGTACGCCTCCTCGGACGGGGTGTCGGCACGTTTCCGCCAGGCGGTGAGCACCGGGGCGTGCCGGTCGAGGAACGCCTCGTACTCCTTGGCGATGGCGGCCAGGTCCCACCAGCGGGCCACCGCCTCGGTGGTCGGCGCGAACCCGAGGTGCTCGCCGCGGAACAGATCGACATAGCCGTCCAGGCGCAGCCGGTGCAGGGTGTGCCGGGTCTCCTCGTACAGCCGCGCGGGCGCGATCCACACGCCGGGGGCGGCCGTGCCGAAGCCGAGGCCGGACAGGCGGGAGCGCAGTACGTGCCGCTTCTGCCGCTCCGACTCCGGCACCGAGAACACCGCGAGCACCCAGCCCTCGTCGCCGTCCGGCTCCGGCGCGTACACCCGCCTGTCGCCGTCCTTGAGCAACTGCCGGGCGTCCGGTGAGAGTTCGTACCCGGCGGCGCCCTCGGCGGTGCGGGCGGGCAGCAGCAGCCCGCGCCGCTTCAGCCGGGACACGGAGGACCGTACGGAGGGCGCGTCGACGCCCACCGCGGCCAGCAGCCGGATGAGTTCGGCGACGGGCACGGGACCGGGGAAATCACGGCCGTACGCACCGTAGAGCGTGACGATGAGGGACCGCGGAGCAGGCTGGTCGGACACGTTGATCATCTTAGGCATGGGGTATCGGTGCTGGTCACCCCAGGTCTCCCGGGCCCCGGTCAGGGGCGTCGCCCGGCCGGGCCGCGCAGCCGGAACCGGAACCGGAACCGCTGGAGCTTGCCGGTCGCCGTGCGCGGCAGCGCGCCGGGGAAGACGAACTCGCGCCCGCCTTCAGCACCGCCGGCCAGCAGGCGCCGCGCCCAGAACCGGCCGTCGACCGGCCGTCGACCGGTATGGCTCCGCCACCGTTGGAGTGACGTTCACGGATGTCGGCCTGTTGCGGCGCCGGCTGTGGTAGCCCCACGAGGCACCCCCCATGAGCCTCACCACAGGAGGTCCCCCCATGCTCACCCGATCCCTCACCCGATCCCTCACCCGCCCCGCCCTCGGTGTCGTCGCCGCGCTCGCGCTCGCGCTGGCCGCCGCGCCCGCCACCGCCGGGCCCTTCGAGTCGGTGACCGTCGACGCGGTCGGCAAGATCGCCGCCGACGGCACGGTCACCCTGTCCGGCACCTACCGCTGCCTCGGCAGCACCGGCCTGGTCTTCGTCAGTTCCTCCGTCGCGCAGAGCGAGAAGAACGTCCGCTACGGCATCGGTGGCAGCCGCGCGGTGTGCGACGGCGCCGAGCACCGCTGGACCAACACCGGCAAGCCGTCGCCCGACGTCCTGAAGCCGGGTGCGGCGAGCGTCGAGGCGACGGTCACCGAACTGCGTTCCCAGGGCGGCCTGCCGCTGCCGAGCTTCCACGCGGTGGGCACGTGGGACATCACCCTGGTGCGCGGCTGACCCGGACGGGGCGCCGCACACATGGCGAGGCCCCGGGCCGCCGGATTTACCGCGGCCCCGGGCCGGGGCGTGGTTATTTGCGGGTGATTGTGTAAGTCGACGTGGTGTTTCGTTTTTAGACCGCGTTTTTAAACACGGTCAACCCCAAGAACATGGCCCAGCCCACG
>NZ_JBHTZD010000012.1:119313-150024 GCF_042790455.1 Streptomyces sp. NPDC056734 | reverse complement strand
GGGGGGCGCGGGGCAAAACCCCGTGGGGCGGGGGGGCCCGGGCGGGGGCCCCCCCCACTGGGCGGGGCCCGGGCGCGCGTTAGGCCGGCGGCCCCGGGGCCGGGTCGTGGTTATTGCCGGTTGATGGTGAACGTCGACGTGGTGTTGCGTATGTCGACGGCGTTGTTCTCCAGGGTCAGCCCGATGAACGTGGCCGAGCCGACGGCCGGGCCCTGCCCCGCTTCGGGCATCTCGTTGACCCAGATACCGAAGCCGGACTTGGCGTCGTAGGCGTCACCGCTCTTCTGCGCGCCGGTGATGGACACATCGGTCAGGACGGTGTCCTGGACCGGGTTCTGCGGCTGCCCGCCGACGTAGTTCGTCTGGAACATGATGCCGCTGTAGGTGGGATCGACGATGTCCACATCGGTCACCCGGATCGCGGTGTACGTCTTCGACGCCGAGAACATCCAGATGGCGCCGAAGGTCTGGTTGCCCCAGAAGTGACCGCCCGCCCGGACCAGCGAGGCGTTCTCGATCTTCGTCTGACCCGGTCCGAAGCCGTTCATCGGGTAGCCGAAGTCGAGGGAGCTGATGGTGATGCCGGAGTAGACCAGCGTGTCCGCGATGTACAGGTTGCGGAACACGTTGTTCTCGCCGCCGTAGACGGCGACACCGGCCGCCCGCCAGGTCAGCAGCGACGTCAGGTTCTCGTAGACGTTGCCGGTGTTGTTCCCGCCCGCGCCGTCGATGGCCGCGAACAGGGCGAAGCTGTCGTCACCGTTGGAGCGGGCCTCGTTGTTCTGCACGAGGTTGTTCTGGGAGCCGTTCGTCATGTTGACGGCGTCCGCGAACGTGTCCCGGATCCGGCTGTTCTTGATGGTGACGTTGTCGGTGTTGGCTCCCCAGTACAGGCACATCTGGTGCTCGACCCAGATGTTGTCGATCGTCAGGCCGTTGACCCCGTTCGCGTCGAAGACCTTGCCGGGGCCGTCGATCCGGGAGTTGTAGTTGCCGAAGTAGGAGAAGTTGGCGAACGACGAGCCGTTGGCCGTGTTCGTCACCCGGAAGCCCACGTCCGTGTTGCTCTGGGCGGCGGGCGCGGCGAACCGGGTGTACCAGGGCCCGGCGCCGACCACCTGGACGGCCTTGTTGTAGACGTGGAACTTGCTGGTCGTCTGGTAGGTGCCGGCCGGCAGGTACACGCCGATCAGGGTGCCGGTGGTGTCCATCCGCACCCGGTCCAGGGCGGCCTGCACATCCTGCTGGGTGAACCCGGTGGCCGCGGTGTAGCGGGCCGGGTCGGGGTTGGGGATCTGCGCGACCTGCTCGGTGTTGATGAAGTCGATCGCGTACTGCGAGGTGTTCGCGGCGTCCTTCTGGAGCCGGATCTTGGCGCCCGCCGGGACCGTCGAGTCCAGCATGACGTTGGCCTCGTCGTAGATGTGGCGCGGGGCGCCCGAGCTGGGCGTGTTGGTGGGGCTCGCCTCGGCGCCGTACAGCCACGAGTACTTCGAGGTCAGGTTGATCGCCTTGTGGAAGGTGCCGTTGACGTAGACGTTGAGGGTGGAGTCGATGCCGCCGCCGCCCGCGGCGTCCGGGATGGAGAAGCGGGTGACCAGGGTGTTGGTGGGCTCCTTGGTGGTCCACTCGACGTAGTTGCCGGTGTTGTTGAGGGTGACCGCCTTGCGGCCGGACGCCTCGCCCGCGATGTCGCCGATGGTCCGGTTGGGTCCGACGGCCTGGGCGCCGCCGCCGAGCACGCCGTCCTCCGCCTCGTAGGCGGTGAAGGGCAGATTGGCGCCGCGGCCCACGAAGAGCGGCTTGGTGGTGGTGTTGTTGGTGCGCTTCACCGGCAGCTCATTGGCGTCGTCGGCGATCACCGTGCGCACCGAGTACTTGCCGCTCACCGCCGTCCAGGAGCCGAGCGCGATCGGGCTGGTGGTGGCCCCGGCCGCGATGGCCCCGGTGTAACTGCCGGTCAGGGTACGGACCGTGGCGCCGGACTCGTCCAGGATCGTCACGGTGACGTTGTGCGCGCCCGCGGCGGAGGCGACGTTGCCCTGGTTCTTGATGGCGACGCTGAAGTTCACCGCGACGCCCGCCGCCGGATTGTCCGGGGACCAGCCGCTCGGTGCGGCGATGAGGTCGGCGCTGTCGACCGGCCGCACCACCAGCGCACTGGCGGCGGTGAAGGAGTTGTTGGTGTCGTTCTGCTCGATGACCGTGTTGGCCTCGTCGACCTTCGCGGTCAGCTGGTACGAGCCCGCCGTCCGGGTCCCGATGGAGGCGGTCACGTCGGCCGAGGCGCCCGCGGCGAGCGCGCCGACGTTCGCGGTGCCGACCTTGGTGGTGCCCAGGTAGAGGTTGACATTGCTGGCCGGGGAGGCGGCGGTGCCGGTGTTGGCGACCCGCGCGGTCAGGCTCACGCTGTCGGTCTCCACCGGGGAGGCCGGGGAGGCGGTCAGGCTGGTGACGGTCAGGTCGGGGTTGGGTGCCGGGTCCCCGATGACCTGAAGCTCACCGATCTGCCCACCGGGCGCCCCGGTGTTGCTGTTGATCCTCACCTGGATGTCGGCGGTCCGCGCGGTCACCGGGATGGTGAGGGTGTTCCCGGTGGTCGGGCTGAAGTTGTAGTTGGCGGCCGAGACCAGGTTGGTGTACGCGGTCTGGCTCTGCTCGCGCCCCAGGATCTGGATGTTCTGGGTGCGCGCGCCCCAGATCGTGGCGGGGTTGAGCTGGATGACGACCTGGGAGATGTCGGCGTTGGCGCCCAGCTTCACCGTCAGCACACTGGGCCAGACGTTGCTCGCGCCCTCCCAGTAGGTGTTCACGTTGTTGTCGACGGCGTTGGTGGCCACGAACGTGTGCACATGCCCGGACGCGACGACCGGCTTGCCGACCGCGAGGTTCGTCGCGAGGATCCCCGCGTCCCCGGTGGTCGCCGCCTTCGCGCTGGCCGGCGAGACATTGCCCGCCGCGTCCTTCGCGCGGACCTGGTACGTCACCGTCGCCCCGGCGGGCTGCGCGTCGGTGAAGGAGGTGACATTCCCGGCGACGCTCTCGCGCAGCTTGTTGTCCGCGTAGATGTCGTAGCCGGTGACCGACTTGTCGTCACCCGACTTCTGCCAGTTCAGCTTCACCTCGCCGGACTTCGCGGCCTGCGCGGTGAGCCCGGCGGGCTGGGTCGGCGCCTGCGTGTCGCCCTTCGCCGCCTTCCGGGTCACGGTGTTGCCGGCCGCCGACTGGTTCCCGGCCGCGTCCCGGGCCGTGATGTGATAGCTGAGGGTGGTGTCGGCGGGCTGGTCGTCGGTGTACGAGGTCACGTTCCCGGCGACGGTGGTGCGCAGCGTGCCGCCGAGGTAGACGTCGTAGCCGGTGACCTTCGTGTCGTCCTTCGAGGGCTGCCAGGCGAGGGTCACCTTGCCGGTGTCCGGCTCGGTCAGCTTCAGTGAGCCGGGCGCGGAGGGCGGGCTGGAGTCGCCGGTCTCGGGGCCGTAGACCTCGATCTCGCCGAGCTGGCCGCCGCTCTCCTTCGACTCACCGGTGAGGGCGAGCCGCACATAGCGGGTGGTCGTGGTGTCGAAGCTGATCGTGGCCTGGTTGCCCTGGTCCGGGTCGAACTGGTAATCGGCCCCGGCGACCAGATCGCTGTGGTGCTTGCCATCGGTGCTGCCCTGCACCTTCAGCGACTGCGTCCGCGCGTCGAAGGAGGCAGGCAGCTTCATCACGACCCGGTTCACGGCCAGGGCCGCGCCGAGGTCGGTCTGGATCCAGGGCGCGGAGTCGTCCCCGCCGCTCTGCCAGTAACTGCTCTGATCGGCGTCGGCGGCCGTGCCCGCGCCATGCCCGGCGGCGGCACTGCTGGCGGTCAGCCGCTTGCCGCGCGCCAGATCGCCGCTGCTCCCGGTGGCCCGGTGCGCCTCCAGCTCGGCCAGCTGACCGGCGTCCGCGACACTGTTGCCGGTGATCTCCACCCGCAGATAACGGGTGTTCAGCGCCGGGAAGCCGATGGTGACGGTGTTGTCGTCGTCCTCGCCGAAGGTGTACGTCGCCGACGACACCAGCGTGCGGAACGCCGTGCCGTCGTCGCTGCCCTGCACGGACAGGGTCTGGGTGCGCGACGTGAAGCCCTCGGGAAGCTTCAGCACGGCCTGGTCGATCTTGGTGCTCTCACCGAGATCGATCTGGGCCCAGGCGGGGAACTTCCCGCTCTCGCTCTGCCAGTACGTGTCACGGTCGCCGTCGTTCAGCGCGTCGGCCACGTGCCCGCGCGCACTGCTCGCCGCACCGGCACCGCCGCTCGCCAGACCGGGCCCGCCGCTCGCCAGCGCGGGCAGGGTCGGCCCGCCGACGACCACCAGACTGCCCGCCAACGCGACGGCGAGCGTCCGCCATCTGAATCGCTTGCCGCTCGATCGCTTGCTGCTCATCGTGCTCCTCGTCCGCAGGGGTGGGGGATGCTCCCGCGCATGTCAGGAAGTTGCGAGAGGTTGATCGTGAGAAGCGTCGCAATGCAAGTAATTTGCGTAGGACTGTTGAAGCGTTGCAGAAACCCGGGTCGACGTCCATGCTCATGACAAAGATCGGTACGGGATGCGCACAAGTGGGGTGAGCCGGGGACGCGGACGGCCCCCGCGCTCGGGGGGAGTCGCGGGGGCCGGTGGGAGGGAGGGGAGGGGGTCAGCCCTGGAGCCCGTAGAAGTGGATCGGCGAGTTGGGCCGCAGGCCGATCCGGGTGTACACGGGTGCCCCGGCGGCGGTCGCGTGGAGGGTGGCGCGGCGCAGCCCGGTGGCCCGCGCCCCCTCGTACAGCGCCTTGCGGGTGACGGCCTCCCCGTACCCGCGCCGCTGCGAGCGCGGATCGGTGGCGACGAGGGCGACGAACAGCGTTCCGTCCGCCTCGACGGCACCGGCGCAGCTCACCGGGGTGCCGTCGCGCATCCCCAGATAGGCGTACGCCCCGTCCTTCCACAGCGTTGACCCGAGGAGCCCGTCCCGGCCGTCCTCGGGCGGGAGTCCGTAGGCGAGGGAGTTGAGGTCGGCGTAGGCGCGCAGGTGGTCGTCGTCGGTGACCCGTACGAAGGTCAGGTCGGGGTGGCGGGGCTCGGGCAGCGGCAGGACGTCACCGGCCATGCCGGTACCGGGGAACGCGTAGGCGAGCCCGGCCCGTTCGGCAGCGGCCGGCAGCTCCGCGCGGGCGGCGTCGCCGAGCAGCCCCTCGAAGACCCAGAGGAACCCCGGACGCTCCTTGCCCCGCATGAGACCGGCGGCCTCCCGCAGCCGCCGCCCGACGGCCTCCGGCCCCGCGCCGACCTCGGTGAGGGTGACACAGTTCCAGAACGCGAACCGGCTGTCCGCCCAGCGCACGGCGATCCCCGGGAGGTCGCGCACATCGGCGTCCGGATCACGGTCGAGCACCATGGCCCGCCAGGCGGAGGCGAGTTGTTCCGCCGATTCGATGGACTGGGCGAGATCGGTCATGGTGGGCCCCCTGGGGTCGGCCGGGTGGGTCGGGACCTCTTTGGGGTAGCACAGGCCGGGGCGTGGATTCGCCGTCCAGCCGCTGTAGGGCCTCCAGTTCGGATCTCGCTGGGCTCGCTGCCCTGGCACCGCACCTCGCCGCGTCCGCGCCCTCCCCGCCCTCGCCCACCGCACCCAGGAGTGAGCTTCACCCATACGTGTGCTTGTCAGCCCAGGGATAGTGTGACTATCTGGAACCGGTTAGCAACTGACCGTAAAAGGCGGGCAGTTGATGGTGAAGGGATGGCGATGAGCACTGCTCAGGCGGCGACCACCGGTGGCGAGAACTCCGCTCCTCCGATCAACACGGTCGCGGGGAACGGGACCGCCGGTTTCAGCGGGGACGGCGGGCTCGCCACCGCAGCTCAGTTGAACCGGCCGTACGGGATCGCGGTGGACCGGAACGGGACCGTCTACTTCTCCGACTACATCAACCACCGGGTCAGGAAGATCGCGACCGACGGGAGGATCAGCACGGTCGCGGGGAACGGGACCGCCGGATTCCGGGGGGACGGCGGTCCGGCCGTCGCGGGTCAGCTGAACTGTCCGCGCGAGGTGGCGGTGGACGGCGCGGGCAATCTCTACATCGCCGATTCCGGTAACCACCGGGTCCGCAGGGTCGCCGCCGATGGGGTGATCAGTACGGTCGTGGGGAGTGGCACCGGAGGGTTCGGCGGTGACGGCGGCCCGGCCACCGCCGCCCAGCTGAACCTCCCGCTGGGGGTGACGGCGGCCGGGGACGGCGTTCTCCACATCGCCGACTACTACAACCACCGGATCCGCAGGGTCGCCGCCGACGGGGTGATCAGTACGGTCGCGGGGAACGGGACCGGAGGGTTCGCCGGTGACGGCGGCCCGGCCACCGCCGCCCGGCTCAATGCGCCCTACGGGGTGGCGGTGGACGGCGCGGGCAATCTCTACATCGCCGATTCCAACAATCACCGGGTCCGCAGGGTCGCCGCCGATGGGGTGATGAGCACGGTCGCGGGGAACGGGACGGCAGGGTTCGCCGGTGATGGCGGCCCGGCCACCGCCGCCCAGCTGAACCTCCCGCTGGCAGTGGTGGCGGACAGCACGGGAGCCCTCTGGATCACCGACCATCGAAACCACCGGGTCCGGAAGGTCACGGCCGACGGGAAGATGAGCACAGCGGTCGGTACGGGCACCGCGGGGTTCGGCGGTGACGGCGGACCCGCCGCCTCGGCCCAGGTGAACGCCGTGTACGGGCTCGCCGTGGACAGTGTCGACACCCTCTACCTCGCCGACCACGTCAACAACCGGGTCCGGAAGATCACGTCCCCGCGGCTGGCCGGACTCCCCGATTCGGGGACGGTGGTCTCCTGGGCCAGTGTCCGCAGCCGGCTGCGTATGGCGGTCCTGCGTGAGTCCACCAAGGACGGGGCCGAGATCCACCAGGATCTCGCCATCTCCAGGGACCACCAGCGGTGGCGCATGGTCGTGGCGGGCCAGGAGAACGGCGAAGTCCTCTACACGATCGAGAACCTGCGCAGCGCCAAGGTCCTGGAGGTCATCGGGGCGCAGGAGCGGAACGGCGCGGTGGCCGCCCAGCGCGCCTACGAGGGAGGCGAGGCGCACCACCAGCAGTGGCGGCTGATCCCGGTGGGTCCGGCGGACGCCACGCCCAGGACGTACGAGATCGCGAATCGCCACAGTGGTCTGCTCCTGCGGGTCGACACCAACGCCCGTGCGGTGATCAAGCAGCACGGGTCGGAGGGCGACCACCGCGACCGGCAGTGGCAGCTGCTTCCGGTGTGACGCACGAGGGGGGCCGGTGGGGGGGCGCACCAGCCCCCCCCCAAGGCCGCGCCAACTTCTGCGCCCCCCCCCCCCCAGCACAACCCCACCCACACGCCCCACCCCGCCCCGGGGGGGTGGCTGTGCGTCCGGGGGGCCCGCGGGGGGGGGGGGGGGGCGGCCCCCCCCCCCCCCCCCCCGAAGGCAGCTCCTACTTCTGCGCACCCGCCGCACCTGACGAACCCGACGCACTCGACGAACCCGCCGCAGCCGAAGGAGTCTCGGCGGTCGGCTTGGACGCCTTGGGCGTCGGGGGTGCCTCGGGCGGCTGGGTGAAGTCGCTCTTGCGCGGCATGGTCTCCAGGTCCTCGTCCTTCTGGAGGTCGCCGTGCTCCGCGACCGTCGGGCTCGACTCCTGCATGCGCGCGGACGCCGCCGTGGACACCGAGCCGGGATCCCCGGCGTACCGGGCCTGGGCATCGGCCGACGTCTGGGTGGTCTGGATGAAGGCGCCGAGGAACCCGAGGACGGCCCGTGCCTCGGGTGACTGCTCCTGCACCACCTTGGCCCGGGACGAGGCCCCGTGGATCGCGCTGTTGAAGAGGCTGGTGCTCGTGTCGTCGTACGTGTCGTCCTCGGAGTCCTCGAAGTCGACGCCCTCCCCGGGCCGGGGCTTGGCGGCGTCGGTGGTCACCGAGAAGAGGCCGGCTCCCTGGCCCGCGGAGCCGAAGATGTTGTTGAACACCATGGTGGTCACTCCTGGTCGTCATGGGGGCGGCACGGGCCGCGGGGTCAAGGGGTCTTGTACAGTGCCCGGTCGCTGCCGGTCAGGTTCTCGCCGTCGAACATGGTGTGGTGGACCTCCAGCGCGGAGACCACCTCGGCCAGCCCCTTCATGCGGAAGCCGCCGCCGGAGAGGTCGAGATCGCCGATGTCGCGGGCGACCACGCGGTCGAGGGCGGGGTAGTCCCCGGACTGCGGCGGGGACAGGACCGCCACCGGCACGTCGTACCGCACCGCGAGCAGCCCGGAGAAGGTCACCGGGATCTCGTAGGTGTACTCCTTGCGGGCGCGCCGCTGTGTGACGATGGTCTCCACCCGCGAATCGGGCTCGACCGTGCCGGAGATCTCCGACTTCGAGGCCCAGCTGGTCGTCAGGGTGCCGCCGACCGAGGCCGTGATGCCCAGCATCAACTGGGCGTTGAGTTCCGCGCTGCCGGTGGCGCTGCCCGTGGCCGTGAACGCCGACGAGGCCGTCACCGAGGCCGACGCCGAGTTGGTGACGCTGTTCGTCGTGGAGTTCGTGACGCCGTTCTCGGTCCCGTTGGCGGTGTCGACCCCCATGTCGTCCTTGCTGCTCTCGTTGGTCACGGTGTTCGTGGCCGAGTTCGCCATCTCGTTCTGGAGCTGGTTCTGAAGCTCGGTCTGGAGCTGTGCCTGGAGGTCCAGTTGGAGCTGCTTCTGGAGCTGGAGCTGAAGCTCCGCGCCGACCTTGCCGCCGAACGTGAGCTGGGCCTCCCCCTGGAGCGACCACGTCACCTCGTTCGACACGGTGAACTCGACCGAGTCGGTGAAGTTCATCGGGGTCGCGAGGCTGCGGTTGACATAGGCACGCGAGGAGAAGGTGTCGGGCTCCGGCTGGCCGATGCCGCGCCGCTCCTCGATCAGCGGCTCCCCGAGATTCATGTAGGCGAGCCACCCCAGCTTGAAGGCGGACCCCGAGAACGAGCCGAAGCTCGACTTGTTCACGGAGAACCCCACGGGCTTGTGCCGCACACCGTAGTCGTCGACGTAGACCAGGCCGGGGTGGTCCAGGATGGACTGCCAGGTCTGTTCGATGTTGAGTTCCCGCAGGTTCTTCTTCGTCAATGGCTGACGCTTGGCCCGTTCCAGGTTGTACGCGTTGGAAGGCATTTCCTCATCCTCGGCTGAATTCGGTCGAACCATGCCAGGTGAATTGAAAACAGGCATCTCGTGCGTTGCGAAAATTGAAGCTAACACGGCCCCCGTTGTCGTGGAGGGCACTTTCATGCACCCCGCCCATTTGGATGACATATGCCGATGGACGGGGTCAACTCCCTTGCTACGAAGGTAAGTTGCGGCGCTGGCGATTCGTCTTCTGGGCCATTTCGAGCCGGATGTCCGGCACATTGCTTCTCCACTCTCAGGGACAGGTGAGTTCCGCGATGTACACCCAAGAACGCACGGTCATGTCGAATTTGGTGGTCGGCGGACCGGTGGCGGTGAACAGCTACGACAACGCGATCGTGGCGGCACTGATCGAGAACCGGCCGGTCATGCTCATCCACGCCTTCAACGGCGGCTATCTGCGGCCCGTCGAGCTGAAGGAGGACAGCCACGACAAGGGGGTCAAGCTGGCCACCGCGCTCGACCCGGCCACCAAGGACGCGCAGGGCCACCTCTGGCACATCACCCCCGGCGGCTTCTTCGGACAGCGACCGCTCTACTTCATCGAGAGCGCGGCGGGCCAGGTGCCGCCCGTGCCCGTCGCTGCCGCCCCTGCCACCGGTACGGGTACGGCCGACACCGGGCGCGGTGACGACGGGGTGCCGAAGCCGAAGCGCCGGCGCATCTCCGTCCATCAGGAGGCACCGAAGACCACCGCCGACCTCGTGCAGCTCGGTCTCCCCGACAAGGTCGGCGACAAGTGGCGGGGGAAGAACGGCGCGATCGAGGACACCCAGCTCTGGGTGGTCACGGTGACGCCGTGGGGCGGGATCACCTTCGTCCCGATCACCCATCCCGACGCCGTCCTCGGTTTCAAGGACCACGCGGTGACGGCCGACGCCGAGGTGCGCCTCACCTACAACTGGGGCGGCGACTTCACCGGAACGGTCATCAACACCTTCTATCCGCGGCTGCCCAACGAGTGGAACGTCCCCTACCACCACGTCTTCACGTGATCCGCCACCACGGTGCCGGAGCCGCACCGAGACCGAGCCCGCGAACAACCCGTCTGGAAGAGGCACCACGATGACCGTGCCCACGGAAGAACTGAAGCTGGAGATCGTCCACGCCGTCACGGGAAAGACCCTCGGCGCCAGGGTCGCGCCGAGCGCGGACGGGACACTCGTCGTCCGTGACGTCCCCGCCGGTGGCCCCGGTCCGCAGCGATGGCAGCTCGTCCCCGTGCCCGCGGCGCCGCAGGGCGGGCCGGTGCACGGCGACGGCCACGCGTATGCGATCCGCGACGCCGCCGGGGGCCAGGTGCTGGACAACCCCGTCGCCGCGGACCGCGGTGTACGGCAGGGGGTCGCCGCCGCCGGGAAGACGAGTCAGCGGTGGCATGTCGTCCCGGTCGACGGAGAGGCCGGGCTGTACTTCATCGAGACCGCGGCCGACGGCACCGTTCTCGACCTCGACGAGCCCGGCCCGCACGACACCCGGATCGTGCTGCGCGCATACGACGAGGACGCGGCGAGCCAGCGGTGGCGATTCGTCCCGGCCGCGCCCGAGCGCACCAGCGACCTCGCGCTGCGCTGGGAATCACTGAGCCACTGGAACGGACGCCGGTCCTGGCGGCTGGACCGCTCGGCCGCGCTGCGGCCGGTGCCCGGCGCGGCGCCCTCCTTCAGCGATCTGCTGCTGGTCCTCGACCAGTTCGGCAGCGACGTGGGCGCCGGGGAGTGGAAGGGCGACGGGGCCGCCCCTCCTCCCGGCGGGCAACCGGAGCGGTGGGCGGGGACCGGTGCGCGGTTCCTCGCCGACACCACGGGCGCGGGGCGGGCGGACATCGTCGCCCTCAGGCCCGTGAAGGGAGCCGTGGCCTCGGCCACCGCGGGTGACGGCACGTTCGGCGCCGAGCGTGTGCTGCATCCGCCCGTCCCGTCCCCGAGCCCTTCGGACCTGTGGGCCCTCGCGGACACCACGGGCAGCGGAAAGCCCGATGCCGTCGTGCTCGCCGCCGATGGTGTGCGGGTGTTCCCGCAGGCCGGGGACGGGACCTTCGCGGCCGGGAGCGGCACGCCGGTGGTCAAGGCGTTCGGGCACGGCGGACCGGGCGGCGGCTGGCTCGCCGACCGGCATCCGCGCTTACTGGCCGACACCACGGGTGACGGCAGGCTAGACGTCGTCGGCTTCCACGACGACGGTCTCCGGGTGTCGCTCCAGGACGAGGCGGGCGTCTTCGCCCCGGTCGCCGACGAGCCGGTGCTCCGGGCCTTCGGGTACGGCGAGAGTGCGGGCGGGTGGCGGGTCGAGAAGCATCCGCGCTTCCTGACCGACACCACGGGTGACGGCAGGCTCGACGTCGTCGGCCTCCACGACGACGGCGTCTGGGTGTCGCTCCAGGACGAGGAGGGTGCCTTCGCCGATCCCCTCTACCTGCTAGCCGAGTTCGGGGTGGACCAGGGGTGGCGCTCGGTCGCGGAACACCCCCGCTTCCTGGCCCCGGCCGCGAGCGGCGGCACCCCGGACCTCATCGGGTTCGGACCGCAGGGCGTCGTCGTCGCGAAGGGCCGCGGGGACGGCACCTTCGAGCCCGCCCGGATCGTCCTGAACGACTTCGGATCCGCCCAGGGCTGGACGAGCACGAAGCACCTCCGGTTCCTCACCGATGTCACGGGCGACGGCCGTCCGGACATCGTCGGCTTCGGTGATGAAGGGGTCTGGGTGTCGCACGGCCGGGGCGACGGCCGCTTCGAGCAGGCCCAGTTGGTGTGCCGGGGGTTCGGCTACAACGAGGACGCGGGCGCCTGGCGGATCGGCCGCCATCCGCGCTTCCTCGCCGACATCACGGGTGAGGGACGCGTCGACATCGTCGGCTTCGGGGGCCCGGGGGTGTACGTGGCCCGAAACCTGTACCGCCGCTTCCGGACGACCCGGTAGCCCCGGGGACCGGTTGATCCCGGCACCGCCACGGCGTACGGCCCGGCAGTTCTCACCTGCCGGGCCGCACGTCTGCCCACCGCCCGGATGCGCCAGGAGGTCGCCCCGCCCGGGTATCGCGCGCCCGGGCGGGGCTCGACGGGAACGGACGGATTCATCCGACGTCGGTGTTGCGGGCGAACGTGACCAGTCCGGCGAACGCTTCGGGGGAGAGCATGAGGACCGGGCCGTCGGTCTGCTTGGTGTCCCGGACGTGAATGACGCCGTGTGCCGACCCGTGGCCCGGGGCCCATTCGACGCAGTCCCCGCCGTTGGGACCGCTGTGGCTGGACTTCACCCACTCCATTCCATGGGGGTCCGGGGTGTTGGTCACCGTGCGTACTCCTCAAGGAATCGCTGAATGTGAGCGACGGATGCCCCAGGGCCAAGCGCTTCGGCCCGCAGGCAGTCGTAGGGCCGATCACACAACTCCCCGATGTCCTCGGAGAGTAGCGTTCTGACCACCACGTCAGAACACGAGGATTCACATGTCCTACCCCGCTGACAGGCCCACCGAGAGCGTGGGCACACGCATCCGTGCCATGCGTTTGATCCGTGACTACTCGCTTGCCGAACTGGGGCGGATGGCGCACGTCTCCAAGAGTCAGTTGTCCCGAGTCGAGAACGGCGAACAGCCCGCCAGCCCCTCCGTACTCGCTGCCGTCTCTCGCGCGCTGTCCGTCGACATCTCCGTACTCCACGGGCAGCCGTACATCAAGATCCTCCAGCAGGAGCAACTCGATGCCATGGTGTCCCCGATCAGTAGTGCCCTGGAAGCGTGGGACATCGAACTTGACGATGACCCGGAGCCGCGCTCCGTCGATGTCCTGGAAGCGGAGGTTGACCGGATGGTCCGTCTGCGCATCGGCGCGGACTTCTCGGAGACGGCCAAGATTCTTCCCGGGCTGATCACCGAGGTGGCCTCCGCGGTCCGTAGACAGGACACCCCAGGGCGAGAACGGGAGCGGGCGTACGCGCTTCAGACGGAGATGGCTCGAACGGCTGCCAGCGTCGCCTACCGCCTCGGCTACGCGGATCTCGCCCGTCTGGCCGTGGCGCGTATGGGTGCTGCGGCGCGAGAGTCCGGGGACCCGTGCCTCGTAGCCATCGAACGGTTCGAGCGCGCGGCCATCACCCACGGTTCGGCCGGTCGCGCGGACCGCAGTGTCGCCCTGATGCGCCAAGCGCTCCGCGACTTGGACGATGACGGGAGTCAGGCTGTGCGCGCTGTGCGCGGCATTCTGGTGCTGCGTGCGGCCACGTACGCCCGCCGGTCGAGAGACACAAGTGCGGCGGACAGCTGGATCGAGCAGGCGAACGAGATCGCGCAGATCACCGGGGACGTAGAGCTGTACGCGCTGTCCTTCGGGCCGCAATGGGTCCGGATGAGCCGGGTCTCCGACCTCAACGACACCGACGACCACGACGAAGCGCTGCGCCGGGCAACCGAGGTTCGGCTACCGGACCACTATCCGCCCAACAGGAGAGCGCACTTCTGGATCAACCGCGCACGCGCGGAGGCGTGGACCGCACGCCATGACAGCGCGTTGGAGTCGCTGGAGAACGCGCGCGACGCCGCCCCTCAGCTCACGAGGTTCCACCCAGAGGTGCATGAGACGGTCGGAACTCTGCTGCGGGCACGGAACCGAGCTTCGGATGCGCTGAGGGAGTTCGCGCAGTGGAGCGGTGTGTAGCGGATCGAGCACGCTGAGTCAATACTCTGCCGTTCCCAACGTGGGGACGGCAGAGCCTTGTTCTGTTGGCACGCTCTGAGGGTCAAGAAACCCCCGCGACCGAATGAACGGCCCGGGGCGTGGCCACCAGCCCTGAGGAGCTATGACGTGCCGAAGCGTATCGATCTGATCTTCGATCGCCTGTTACGGCTGGGAGCTGCCCTGGGTGCGGCTCTATTGGTCCGGCCGTATGTTTCGGCGTTCGGGGCGGAGCGGCACGTTCCCCGTCCCCGGGTGTGTGGTGCCACCGCGTTGATGCCCGTTGGTCTGATCGCGGCCATGTTCGCGTCGATCCACGACTCCAGTGCCCCCGGCAACGTACGGCCGGTGTTGCGCTGCTTGCTCCAGGAGCATTCCGGGGGCCGTCACCACGACCTGGCATGGGAGCTGGACGATTCAAGCGCGGGCGAGGTGTGGGCTCAGTGGGCGGACGGCCGGCGCCCTGACATGTTCCAGGTCATCCCCGACTGCAACACCCTGTCCGGGCCGACCCCCAAGGACGAGGCGTGCATTCTGTACGCCGGTCATCCCGGGTGTCACACCTGGGAGTACATCGACCCCGAGCACGACGCCATCGAGCGCAGCCCCGAGTTCCAGCGGGCCCTCTCCGATGTCCTGAAGGTTGTCATCCAGCGCGCCCCTGAGGAGGGCACGTAGTGAATGCCGGTACCCCGCCCGCCCCGGGCGCCTCCCGCATGACCATCGAGACCTACCGCATCCGGCCCGACGGTGAGCGCGTCGGCCACACCCGGCGGCGGACCTATCTCCCCGGTCCCGGGCCCCTCACCCTCGCCGACACCCTCCGCTGGCCCCCCTGCCGTTGCCCCCGCTGCCGCACCGGCCACGCGCCACCCGGCACCTGGTAGCCCGCCCCCGCCCGCACGGACAATCACCCCGTTCAGACGGGCGCGTACTCACCCGTCGCCGCGTCGTCGTCCACCGTGGGCGGGGGGCCCGGCAACGCCAGGGCCTCCCAGACCGTGTTCACCAGGTGCCGCGCCGACAGACCGTACTTCTCGAAGAGGTAGCGCGCGTCGTGGGAGCCCTCGGCGAAGGTGTCCTGGATGCCTACGCGGTGCAGGGGTCTGCCGCTGCCGGACTCGGCCATCACCTCGGCGACGGCCGAGCCGAGGCCGCCGATGACGGAGTGGTTCTCGGCGGTGACGACCACGCGGGACCGGGCCACCATCTGACGTACCGTCAGCGCGTCCAGGGGTTTGATGGCCAGTACCTGGACGACCGAGACATGGACGTCCGCCCTTGCCAGCGCCGCCGCGGCGGTCAGGGCCGGGGCGACCATCATCCCGCTGGCGAACACCGCCGCGTCCTCGCCC
The DNA here is from genome assembly GCF_042790455.1 of Streptomyces sp. NPDC056734. Classification (NCBI taxonomy): domain Bacteria; kingdom Bacillati; phylum Actinomycetota; class Actinomycetes; order Kitasatosporales; family Streptomycetaceae; genus Streptomyces; species Streptomyces sp. NPDC056734. Next base: position 134,813 of record NZ_JBHTZD010000012.1, on the reverse strand, counting down.
TCGGTGAGCGGGTGGGCCCGCGCCAGGGAGAGGCGGTGGCCGTCGGGGTGGAGGACGGGGACCTCGCCGCGCTTCAGGCGTACGTATGCCGGTCCCGGCAAGTCAACCAGCGCGCGGGCGATCTGCGCCGCCTCCGTGGCGTCGGCCACGTCGATCACCGTCATGTTGGGCAGGGCGCGCATCAGGGCGATGTCGTCGATGGCCTGATGGCTCGGGCCGCCCGGGGAGGAGACGCCGGGCATGAAGCCGATGATCCGTACCGGCAGCGCCGGGGCGGCGATCGCGTTGGCGATCTGGTCGTAGGGGCGGCGGGTGGCGAAGACGCCGAAGGTGTGGACGTAGGGGATGTGCCCGGAGCGGGCCAGCGCCCCGGCGAGACCCATCATGTGGGCCTCCGCCATACCCGCCTGCACAAACCGCTCCGGCAGCGCCTCCCGGAAGAGGTCGACCTCGCACTGCCGGGTCAGATCGCCGCTCAGACAGACGATCTCCTCGCGCTCCCGGGCCAGTTCCAGCAGCCCGGTGCCGTACGGCTTGAGGCGGGTGGCGAAGGGCGGCCTACGCATCGATGTCCTCCAGCGCCCTGGTCAGTTCCGCGACCGCCCGCGCCGCCGTCTCCGCCGACAGGGTGACGACGTGGCCGTCGGTGCCGGGGGGCAAGGAGTCGAGGCCATGCGTCGTCGACGTACGGCAGATGATCACCGACGGGTGGGCGTCCTGCGTTCGCGCCGCGTCCAGGGCGGTCAGGATCGCGGCCGGGTCGTGGCCGTCGACGTCCGTCGTCCACCAGCCGAAGGACGCCCACTTGGCGGCCAGCGGCTCGATCGTGGTGACGCTGTCCACCGGGCCGTCGACCTGCGAGTTGCTGGCGTCCAGCAGCACGGTCAGCCGGGACAGCCGGTGGTGCGCGGCGAACATGGCCGCCTCCCACACCTGGCCCTCCTCCATCTCACCGTCGCTCACCAGCGTGAAGGTATGGCTGTCCCGGCCGCGCATCCGGTCCGCGAGCGCGTAGCCCGTCGCCGCCGACAGGCCCTGCCCGAGCGAACCGCAGGTCAGGTCCACCACCGGCGAACGCTCCCCGCCGATCGCGTCGACCACCGAGCCATTGGCCCCGTACGCGGACAGTGCCGAGCGGTCCAGCAGCCCGAGGGCCACGGCCGCGGCGTACGGGGCGATGACGTAGTGACCGGGGGAGCAGACCAGCCGGTCCGTGCCGGGGCGGGCCACCGTGAAGACCGCGGCGACCTGCTCGGCGGCGGACAGCGCCTGCCCCAGATAGCCCGATCCCTGGCCGGCCACCATGTGCACGGCGTTCAGCCGGATGCGCAGCGCGAGCGCCTCGGGGTCGTCGACCGTCCACCGCGTTCCTGAGTCCGAGAAGCGCCGGACCGTGGGCATCAGCATCGAGCGGATCCTCCTTGACCGATCCCTGCATGGGCCGCACTGACTGCATGCCTGACTGCACATTGACTTTATTGGCCTAGCCACATTAGAGAATTTTCGAGGGGAACTGTCAATGGTTGTGCGGTATGGGCTTGACTTGGCGGGTGCTGACTTCGCACACTCCTTTTATTGGCTATGCCAATTGAATCTGTACGCCCCGCATCCCCAGCCAGCCAGGAGGACCCCGTGTCGTTGCAGGAGTTCATCGCCACGCCGTCGTTCGAGGAGTACCGCGAACGCTTCAAGGACTTCTTCGTCCTCGAACGCACGGACGGTGTGATCGTCGCCCGTGCCCACACCCTCGGCGGGCCGGTCCAGCTCAGCGTGGAGAACCACCGCGCGCTCGGCCAGCTGCTCAAGGTGATCGGGGCCGACCCCGAGAACGAGGTGCTGATCCTCACCGGCACCGGCGACGAGTTCATGATGGACTCGGACCCCGAGGGCTTCGCCCTGGAGGACGCGGACATGCCGTACTGGGCGTACGAGTACGCCTACAAGGACGGCCGGATCAACGTCAGCTCCCTGATCAACGACCTGGAGATACCGACCATCGGCATCATGAACGGCTCGGGGTTCCACTCCGAGATCGTGCTGATGTGTGACATCACCCTGTGCGCCGACGACGCCACCCTGTTCGACCTCCACTTCGACATCAGCTCGGTGCCCGGCGACGGCATCCACAGCTGCTTCCAGGAGCTGCTCGGCGTCAAGCGGGCCGCGTACGCCCTGCTCACCGGTGAGGCCATCACCGCCCAGCGGGCCCTGGAGTGGGGGATGGTCAACGAGGTACTGCCCCGCGAGGAGCTGCTGGCCCGGGCCCGGACCATCGCCGCCCACATCATGAGCCGGCCCCGCATCACCCGGCGGCTCACCACCCAGGTCATCCGGCGCCCGTGGCGCAAGCGGATCACCGACGACCTCGACGGCGGTTTCGGCATCCAGATGTTCGGCCATGTCGCCAAGCAGCGCTCCCTGCACGGCCGCGGACACATCGCCGACACCGTCGCCTACGTACGCAAGGGGCGTAAGAACAACTTCGACTGACAGGGACGGGGACTAGTGACGGGGAGGTGAGGGGTGGGGCGGCACCCGCCCCTCAGCCACTCATGCCTCAGCCCCCCGCCTCCAGATTCGCCGTCATCACCTCGTGGTGGTGCCGCACCGCGTACAGCGCCGACTCCACGTCCCGGCGCCGTACGGCGTCCAGGATCGGCTCGTGGATCGCGGTGAGCGCGGGGATGCGGGCGGGGGCCAGCCACTCCGGCACCGTGCCGTTGTCGATCCAGGTCCGGTACTCGTGGTTGATCAGCGTGGTGTGCACGCTGTCGAACATCGACGCCAGATAGGTGTTGTGGGCGGCGCTGACGAGCGTGGCGTGGAAGCGGGTGTCCGCGCTCATCCAGCTCGCCGTGTCCCCGCCGCTGTGGGCGAACGCGGCCAGCGCCTCCTGCGCCCGGTCCAGTTCGGCGGGCGTCGCCCGCTCGATGGCCCGCACCACGGCCGACGACTCCAGCGTGAGGCGTACCTCCGCGAGCTGGCCCACCGAGCCCGGCTCCATCTCCAGCATCAGCCCCATCGAGGCCGCGAGCGTCGCCTCCGGGCGCAGCCGTACGTACACCCCCGAACCGCGCCGGGACTCCACCAGGCCCTTGATGACCAGGATCCGGATGGCCTGGCTGACCGTCGGGCGGCTGGTGGACAGCAGCACCGCGAGGTCGCGTTCGGAGGGCAGCCGGGAGCCGTCCGGCAGGTCCCGGGCGAGGATCAGCTCCTGGACCCGGGCGGCGACGGCCTCGGCCGTGCCCTCCTGCCGGGTGAGCCCGAAGTCCCGCAGGGCCTGCCACGGGCTGTCCGGCGGGAAATCCTTCGCCTGTACCGCCACCGGTCCTCCTCCACCACCCGGGACCACCCCGTCCCGGTGATCGTCCACCGGAAACCTATACCCGGGGGCGGCGGGCGGCCCGGCGCCGGTACGTACCGCCGCCCCCGGGGCCTGGCTCACCAGTCCGTGGCCACGTACTTCGCCTCCGTGTACTCCAGGATCCCCTCATGGCCGCCCTCGCGGCCGATCCCGCTCTCCTTCACCCCGCCGAACGGCGCCGCCGGGTCGGACACCAGCCCCCGGTTCAGGCCCACCATGCCGGTCTCCAGCCGGTCCGCCAGGGCCAGGCCCCGGCGCAGATCCCGGGTGTAGAGGTACGACACCAGCCCGTACTCGGTGGCGTTGGCGAGGGCGATGGCCTCGTCCTCGTCGTGGAAGCGGACCAGCGGTGCCACCGGCCCGAAGATCTCCTCCGTCAGCAGCGCCGAGCCGGGCGCCACCCGGTCCAGGACGGTCGGCGTGTAGTAGTGGCCGATCCGGTCGGGTGTGTAGCCGCCGGTCAGGACCCGCGCACCCCGCTCCACCGCGTCCGCCACCAGCTCGTCCACCTTGGTGACCGCCTCCGCGTTGACCAGCGGCCCCACCTCGGTGTCCGGCGCGAGGCCCGGACCCATCCGCAGGGCGGCCATCGCGGCGGCGAGCCGGGTGCCGAACGCGTCGGCCAGTGACTCATGGACGTAGAAACGGTTCGCCGCCGTGCACGCCTCGCCCCCGTTGCGCATCTTGGCCAGCATCGCCCCCTCCACCGCCGCGTCGAGATCCGCGTCGGCCAGCACCAGGAAGGGCGCGTTGCCGCCCAGCTCCATCGACGTGCTCAGCACCCGGTCGGCGGCGACCCGCAGCAGCACCTTGCCGACCTCCGTGGAGCCCGTGAAGGAGAGCTTGCGGACAGCGGGCTGCGCCAGCAGCGTGGACACGACCGGCCCGGAACGGTCGGCCGGCAGCACATTGACCACCCCCGCGGGCACCCCCGCCTCCGCCAGCAGCGCCCCGATGGCCAGCGCGGTCAGCGGGGTGTCACTGGCGGGCTTGAGCACCACCGCGCAGCCCGCGGCGAGCGCCGGGCCGATCTTCCGGGTGGCCATCGCCGCCGGGTAGTTCCAGGGGGTGACCAGGACCGCGACCCCGATCGGCGCCCGGTCCACCAGGATGCGGTGGCCGCCCGCCGGAGCGCGGGTCACCGTCCCCTCCAGGCGTACTGCCTCCTCCGCGTACCAGCGCAGGAACTCGGCCGCGTACGCCACCTCGGCCCGCGCGTCCGGCAGGGCCTTGCCGTTCTCGGCGCTGATCAGCGTGGCGAAGAACTCCGCCCGCTCGGTCATCAGCTCCCAGGCCCGGCGCAGGACGACCGAACGCTCCCGGGGCGGGGTCACGGCCCAGCCGGGCTGGGCACGGGCGGCGGCCGTCACGGCGGCCACCGCGTCCGCCTCCCCGGCGGAGGCGACCTTCGCCAGCGGGGCCGTCGTCGCGGGGTCGTGGACGGTCAGGGTCCGGCCGTCGGCGGCGGGCCGGAACTCGCCGTCCAAGAGCAGGTCGGTGGGGCAGCGGTCCAGGGCTTGGGTCAGGTTCATGGGTGGTTCCTCAAGGGTGCATCAGGGGGTGCGGGTCAGGGGGTGCGTGAGGGGAAGGGCGGCCGGGGCCGGGCATGCGGAAGCCGCCGTGCGCGTGCCGGAGCAGGACAGGGCGCGGGCACGCGCACAGCGGGGTCAGGAGGGAACGGCGGGGTGGTGGATCTGCGGCCAGGTCAGTTGTCGCGCAGGCCCGCCGCCCTCGCCTCCACCTCGTACAGCGCGGCGTAGTCCCGCTCCGCGAAGCCGTGGCCGATCGCGGTCTGTACGAGCTGGTGGACCATCGCGCTCACCGGCATCGGCACCTCCAGTGAGCGGGCCGCGCCGAGACCGAGGTCGAAGTCCTTGCGCAGCATCTTGTTGTTGAAGGTGGGCGTGTAGTCGCGTTCGACCATGGCCCGGCCCTTGTGGCGGATGAAGGTGGAGCCGAGGACCGAGCCGTTGATGAAGTCGACGAACGCCTCCGGGGCCACCCCGCCCTTCTCCGCCAGGATGGTGACCTCCGCGAGGGCCTGGGTGATCATGCCGAGCAGCAGGTTGTGACAGATCTTCACCAGCCGGCTCTGCTCATCGGGCCCGGCGTGCACCACGGTCGGCGAGATGCTGCCCAGCCAGGGCGCCACCCGGTCGAAGGTCTCACGCGGCCCGGAGGCGACGATCGCGCTCTTGCCGTCGGCGACCATGTGCGGGTTGCCGCTGATCGGGGCGGCGAGGAAGCCGACCCCGGCCGCCGCGGCGGCCTCGCGCACCTCGGCGGACGCCTCCGCGGACACGGTGGAGCAGTCCACGATGACCTCGGGACGGCGCGGGCCGCTCAGCAGACCGTTCTCACCGGTGGTGACGGCGAGCAGATCGGCGCTGGTGGAGACCATCACGAAGACGACGGACGCCTCGGTGAGGTCGGCGATCGAGCCGACCACGGTCGCGCCCTGACCGGCGAGCGGCGCGGCCTTCGCGGCCGTACGGTTCCACACCAGCAGGTCGGCGCCGCCCTTGAGCAGGGCCGCGGCCATCACCGAGCCCATGGCGCCGGTACCGAGCCAGCCGAGGCGCTCCACGGGGGTGTCGTTCATTGTTCTGCCTTTCTGATCACTACGGGAGTACGGGAGTTGGTGAGTTGGGAGTAGGGGGACGTGGGTGGTCACGGGTGCTTCTGCGCGCCCGCGCCGGTGCCTGCGGTGGCTGCCGCCGCCACCGACTCGGCCCGCAGTGCCCGCCGCTGCGCCGTGCGGGCCGCCTGGCGGGCCGGGTCGGCTATGAGGGTGGAGGCCAGCAGGGTGCGGGTGTAGGGGTGGGCGGGGGAGTCGTACACCTGGGCCGCCGGGCCGGACTCCACCAGTTCGCCGAGGCTCAGTACCGCGATCTCGTCGCTCATGTGCCGGACGACCTCCAGGTCGTGGGCGATGAACAGATAGCTGACCCCGAGATCGCGCTGGAGTTCCTGGAGCAGATTGATGACCTGGCTCTGGGTGGAGACATCCAGCGCGGACACCGGCTCGTCGCAGACGATCAGCCGGGGGCGCGTCGCCAGGGCCCGCGCGATGGCGACGCGCTGACGCTGGCCGCCGGAGAGTTCGTGCGGATAGCGGTCCGCGTGGTGCGGGGCGAGGCCCACCCGGTCGAGGGCCCCGCCGGTCTCCCGCTCCCGCTCGGCGCGGGACAGCGGGCGGTGCCGGGTGAGGGCCTGGCCGAGGGTGTCGGCGATGGTCTGCCGGGGGTTGAGGGAGGACAGCGGATCCTGGAAGACGACCTGTACGTCCCGGCGGAAGGACAGCGGCGTACGGCGTCCGAAGGCGTCGATGTCCTGTCCGTCGAAGACGATCCGGCCCTCTGAGATCGGGGAGAGCCGCAGCACGGCCCGTCCGATGCTGCTTTTCCCGGAGCCGGACTCGCCGACCAGGCCCAGGGTGCGGCCCGCGCCGATCGTGAAGCTGACGTCCTTCACGGCGGTGAAGGTCTTCGCCCGCCCGGACATGCTCCGGCCGAGCCGGTAGCGCACGGTCAGATTCTCCACCGAGAGCAGCGGGGTGCCGGGGGCGTTCATCGGGCACCCGCCAGGTGGAGTTCGCCGCTGCGCAGACAGCGCGCGCCCTGGAGGTCGAGGGTGACCGTGCCGGTGCGGCAGTCGTCGGTGGCGTACCGGCAGCGCGGGTGGAAGCGGCAGCCGTCCGGCCAGTCCCAGGCGGGCGGCACCCGGCCGGGGATGGTCGGCAGCGGCTCACCGTCGGACCCGGCACGCGGTACGGCGTCCAGCAGCGCCTCGGTGTAGGGGTGCCGGGGGTGCGCGAAGGCGTCCGTCACCTCGCGCGTCTCCACGATCTGACCGGCGTACATGACGGCGATCCGGTCGCAGCTGTCGGCGACGACCCCCAGGTCGTGGGTGATGATCAGCAGGGACATGTCGAGCCGTTCCCGCAGGGAGGCCAGCAGGTCCAGAACCTGGGCCTGGATGGTCACATCGAGGGCGGTGGTCGGTTCGTCGGCGATCAGCAGCTCGGGGTCGCAGGCGAGGGCGCCCGCGATGACGACCCGCTGGGCCATGCCGCCGGAGAACTGGTGCGGATAGTCCTTGAGCCGTTCCCTGGGCTCGGGCACACCTACCAGGTCGAGCAGTTCGGCCGCCCGGTCGGTGGCCTCCTTGCGGGACAGCGGGCGATGCGCGCGGATCGCGTCGGTGAGCTGACGGCCCACCGTGTGCACCGGGGACAGCGCCGACATCGGGTCCTGGAACACCATCCCGACCCGCAGCCCGCGCACCTTGCGCAGCTCCTCGCCGCGCAGACCGGTCAGCTCGGTGGTGCCGAGCCGGACGGAGCCTTCCCGGACGGAGACGCCCCGGGGCAGCAGCCCGAGGATCGCGGACGCGGTGATGGACTTGCCGCACCCCGACTCACCCACCAGCCCGAAGGTCTCACCGCGCCGGATGTGGAAGGAGACGGCGGAGGCGAGTTCGGAGCCCTGGGAGTCGACGACGGTCAGCTTGTCGACCGACAGGAGGGCGTCCTCGGGGACGGGCGGGATGTGGTCGGCGACGACCGCGGCCTTCGCGACCTTCGCGGCCATCCCGGACCCGGGCTCGGCACCGGTTCCAGACCCGGATTCGGCACCGGTTCCGGACCCGGCCGGCGTCCTCGCCTTCCCGCCCGGCCGTGGCGCACCCCCGGCCCGCGGTGACGTCGCGTCCCGCAGTCCGTCGCCCAGCAGGTTGAACACCAGCACGCTCAGGGTGAGCGCCGCGCCCGGCAGGATCGCGAGCAGCGGATGGTCGGTCACATGCTGGCGGGACGCGTCCAGCATGGCGCCCCAGCTCACCTGGGAGGTGTCCGCGCCGACCCCGAGGAAGCTCAGGGTCGCCTCGATCAGCAGGGCGGTGCCCGCGGCGATGGACGCCTGGACGATGAGCGGCGCCGACACGTTCGGCAGCACCTGCCGGAACATGATCGCCGAGTCGCGCAGGCCCAGGACCCGGGCGGCGTCGACGTACAGCCGTTCCCGTTCGGCCAGCACGACCGCGCGGGTGATGCGCAGGAAGCTGACCGCGAAGACCAGGCCGACGGCGAGCATCGCGTTGCCGAGGCCGTTGCCGAGGACCGCGACCAGGGCGAGGGCCAGCAGCAGGGCGGGGATGGACTGGAGGACATCCGCGACGCGCATGCCGATCCGGTCCCACCAGCCGCCCCGGTAGCCGACGAACAGGCCGACGGACACACCCAGCACCAGGCCGATGGCCACGCTCTGGGTGCTGGCCAGCAGCGCGGTGCGGGTGCCGAAGATCAGCCGGGACAGGGTGTCGCGGCCGAGGTCGTCGGTGCCGAGCCAGTGATCACCGCTGGGACCCTGGAGCTTGTTCTGGACGTCCGGGTGCAGTGGGTCGTACGGGGCGATCAGCGGGGCCGCGAACGCGATGACGGCCTGGAGGGCCAGCAGGGACAGGCAGATCAGGGTGACCGGCCGCCCCAGCACCCGGCGCAGGGTACGGCCGCGCGGCCGGGCCGCCCCCTCGGAGGCGGCCGCCTCGGCAGCGGGGGCGCCGGTGACCGCGCCGCCCGGGGATGTCTCGCTCACTGGGGTCTCACCTTCGGGTTGAGCACGCCGTACAGGAGGTCGGCCGCCAGATTGACCAGCAGGACGATGACCGCCACCAGGACGATGGAGCCCTGGAGCACCGGATAGTCGGCGCGCACGACGCTGTCGATCAGGAGGGTCCCGAGGCCCGGGACGGCGAAGATCCGTTCGATGACGAAGCTGGCGGCCACCAGCACCGACATCTGGATCGCGATGACGGCCAGCACCGGGACCATGGCGTTCTTCACCGCGTACCGCAGCACGATCCGCCGCCGGTGGATGCCCCGGGCCAGCAGCGTCTGGACGAACGGCGAGTCCAGGGCGTCGATCATCGCGCTGCGGGTCTGCCGGGCGATGACGGCCGCCGTGTGGGAGCCCAGCGCGACGGCGGGCAGGATCATCCCGGTGAACCAGGCGCCCGGGTCCTCGGTGAACGGCGTGTACCCGACCACCGGCAGCCAGCCGAGCTGGACCGCGAAGACCAGCACCAGCAGCAGCGCCAGCCAGAAGCTGGGCACCGCGAGCCCGAGCGCGACCAGCACGGTCAGGATCCGGTCGGCCGCCGAGCCCGGCCGCAGCGCGCCCAGGATGCCCAGCGGGATGCCGACGAGCAGGGCCAGCGCCATGCCCGCGAGGGCCAGGGACAGGGTGATGCCGATGCCGGTCGACAGTGACTCGCCGACCGGGGTCCCGGTGTACAGGGAGGAGCCGAGATCACCGGTGAGGGCGCCGCCCAGCCAGCTCCCGTACTGCTCGGCGGCCGGCCGGTCGAGACCCAGCTGGGCGCTGAGGGCGGCCTTGTCGGCGGCCGGGGCACCCTCGCCCAGGATCTGCGCCACCGGGTCGGTGGGCGTCAGATGGACGAGGGTGAAGACGAACGCCGAGACCAGGAGAAGCGTGGGCAGCGCGGAGAGCAGCCGCTGGACGACGAACTTGGTCATGGCCGGGCGCTCCCCGCCACCGGTTCGTCCAGCACCCGCGAGCGCACCCGGTAGGTCGCCTCGCCCGCGGCGGCGGCGTCGAGGTCGGTGAGGCGTCCGCCGCGCTTGCGCAGCTTTCCGCCCACCACGACCGTGTCGACATCGCCGGGCCCGGCCTGGAGGACCACGTGCGCGGCCGGGTCGCCGAGGGCGACGCCGTACGGCGCGGTGTCGACGAGGATCAGGTCGGCGAGACAGCCGGGCGCGATCCGGCCCAGCTCATGGCCGAGGCCCAGTGAGCGGGCGGCGTTGACGGTGGCGTACTCCAGCATGTGCCGGGGCTGCACCAGCGGCGTCCCGGGGCGGCGGGCCAGCGGATAGCGTCCGGCCTCTCGCTCCTCGGCGGCGTCGACGTTGCGCATCAGCAGATATGTGAGCCGCATCGCCGCGAACAGGTCGATGGCGACCCGGGCGTTGGTGTCGATGCCCAGGCTGGAGCAGACGCCCGCGCGGTGGGCGCGGTTCAGGACGGTCATGGACCGGCCGCCGCCGAACTCGCCCTCGGGGGTGAAGGAGATCCCGCCGCCGAGCCCGGCCAGCAGTTCCAGTTCGGCGTCGTCGGCGGCGTTGGCGTGCGCGGGCAGGATGTCGGCGCCGAGGAGCCCGGCGTCGTGCAGGGCGCGGATCTGCCCCGCCGGGTTCTGGTGGACCGTCATCCGCAGGCCCAGTTCCCGGGCGAGCGCGACCTCGGCGGCCGTACGGTCCAGGTCGCCGAACTCCAGGGAGGACAGCGCCATCCCGAGGCGCAGCGGGCCGCCGTCACCGATCCGGGCGGTCAGCTCGCGTACGTGCTCCAGCCGCCAGGCGTGGTCCTCGGGCGGGGCGCCGAAACTGCCCAGCATGCCGTACGCCCACAGCACCCGCTGCCCGGTGGCCTGGTGGGCCCGCAGCCCGGCCTCGGCGTGCTCGGGGGACATGACGTTGTGGCAGAAGTCCAGGACGCCCGTCACGCCGCCGTCGATCATCTGCACCGAACCGGCGAAGGTGGCGTCCTGGATGTCCTCGGGGGTGAAGTTCTCCCGCAGCCGGAACACGCGCGACTGGTAGTCGTCGAACGTCCAGCCGTCGGCGTACAGCCCCTTGAGCGGGGTCTGCCAGGCGTGCATATGGGTGTCGATCAGGCCCGGCAGGGCGATCATGCCCCGGGCGTCGACGGTCTCGGCGCCGGGCGCGGACAGGTGCTGGCCGACGGCGGTGATCCGGTCGCCGGACACCAGGATGTCGGCCCGGTCCAGGTCGCCGAGGGTGTCGTCCATGGTGAGGACGGTGGCGTCACGGATGAGAAGAGCGGGCGCGGTGGACTGGGTCCCGGTCTCAGGCACGGCTGACTCCCTGGGGTGCGAACGAGGTGACGGGCAGGTCGGCGAAGGGCGCGGCGGTGTGCACGACCTGGCCGCCGACGACGGTGAGGACGGACTCGATCCGGTCGATCAGCTCGTGCTCGACGGCGAAGTAGTCGTCGCTGAGCACGGCGAGGTCGGCGAGCAGCCCCGGCTCCAGCCGCCCGCGCTCGTTCTCCTCGAAGCTGAACCAGGCGCCGGAGGCGGTGTACCCGCGCAGCGCCTCTTCCCGGGTGAGCAGATTGTGCGGCGCGAGCGTCGCGGTGCCCTGGACGGTCCGCCCGTCCAGGAACCACGCGATCGTCGCCCACGGGTTGTACGAGGCGACGCGCATCGCGTCGGAACCGAGCCCGGTGGGGATGCCCCGCTCCAGCATCAGCCGCAGCGGCGGCGCCTCGGCGACCGTCTTCTCGCCCCAGATCGCCAGCGCCTCCTCGCCCTGGAACCGGTACAGGCCCTGCGCGAGGACCCCGGCGCCGAGGGCGGCGATCCGTTCGACGTCGGTGGTGGTGAGGGGTTCGGCGTGGACGAGTGCCCAGCGCAGCGGGCTGATGTCGTGCTCGGCGTGCACGTCCTCCCACGCGCCGAGCACCGCGTCGATGGTCTCGTGCTGGTGGGCGTGGGTGTGCACGGTCCAGCGGTTGCGGGCCAGCTCGCCGAAGATCTCCCGGAACCGGGCCCGGATGTCGTCGTCGATCTCCACCGGGTGGGCGATCTTGTCGACGGTCGCGTACAGGATCACCTCGCCGACGCCGATCACCCGCAGCATGCCGTCGCCGACGTCGAGGGCGGTGTAGCGCTGGTATCCGGCGAGGTCGTCGGTCTCGGTCCCGGCCCGCTCGGCGTGCACGGCGAGGCGGGTGCGCAGGGTGAGTTCGCCGCGCCGCCAGGTCTCCCGGATCGCGGGGTAGGCGGCGGGGCCGCTGTTGAAGCCGCCGCCGTCGATGGCGCCGGTCAGGCCGAGCCGGTTCAGCGCGCGGGACATCTCGGCGGTGGAGGCGACCTGCTCCTCGAAGGTGGGGGCCGGCATCCGCCGGTAGAACCACTCCATGAGGGGGGTGCCGTTGACCTTGCCGGTCAGTTCGCCGTCCGGGCCGGTCTCGAAGGCGGTGGCGGGGAAGCCCTGGCCGGCCAGCTCGCGCACGAGGTCGTGGTCGACGCCGAGTTCCCGCATGGCGGCGGTGTTCAGGACGGCCCAGTCGTACAGGAACTGCACATAGACGGGGTGGTCGGGGGCGGCCCGGTCCAGCTCGGCGCGGCTCGGGCCGCGGTTCTCCGGGAACTGGGCCGGGTGCCAGCCGCCGATGACCCGGATCCAGGTTCCCTTCGGGCGCTCGGTGGCGCGGCGGGCTATGGCGGCGAGGCCGCTGTCCAGGGTCCGCTCGTCCTCCCAGCGGACCTCGTCGCGCCAGGTCCGTCCGGCCCGTACGACATGGACATGGGAGTCGATCAGCCCGGGGACGACCCGCCGCCCCTGGAGGTCGACCACGGTGGTGCCGGGACCCGCCAGCTCGCGGATCTCCTCGGTGGAGCCGGTGGCGGCGACCCGGTCACCGGTCACGGCCAGGGCCTGGACCTCGGCGGTCCGCGGATCGTCGGACATCGTGGTGATCAGGCCATTGACCAGGACCAGATCGGGGTGGGCGTACGCGGAGGGCGTGCTGCTCATGGGTGAGTTTCTCCATGCGGTGGATACGGGAACGGAAGCCGCGGGGTGGGGACGGCGACACGAGGGACGTGCCCGGGGCGATCGGCGGGGCACGGCGGGTACGGCGGATACGGCGGGGTGGTGCGGGGCCGTGCGGATGGGGGACCCGCGCCGGGCCCCGGGCCGGTGTCGGGCCGGTGTCGGGCCGGTGTCGGGCCGGTCAGTCCTGGACGCGGGCTTCCTTGTAGCGGAAGACGGCGACCTCGTGATCGGTCGAGACGATGTTGTCGACGTTCTTGGGGTCGTAGGCCCAGAAGCCGGAGTAGTCGAAGTAGCCGCAGTCCAGGGCCTCGTCGTCGACGATCGTGGACAGCTCGCGCCAGGCGGCCTCCTGCTGCTCGGGCGTCTTCGCGTCCAGCCCGCCGCGCACGGCCGCGTCCAGCCGGGGGAAGGTCACCCGCTGCGGATTGCTGGAGGCGTCCGGGGCGAACTTGCGCACGTAGTAGTCGTACGGGCCGGAGCGCGCCCCGTCGGAGAGGATCGCGGCCGGGTACTTGCCGCTCTGGTAGACACTCAGGAACTGCGGGAAGTTGGGCGTCTCCAGCTCCACCTCGACGCCGATGGCGGCCATCTGACTGCGGAACAGCTCGGCGATGGTGCGCTGGGTGTCATAACTGATCAGGGTGAACTTGCGCTTACCGCCGCCGAGTTCCGACATCAGCTGCTTGGCCTTGTCGACGTCGTGCGGGTAGCCCTTGAGTCCGGGGGCGTAACCGGACTGGCCCTCCTGGAAGCGCTGGACGGGGACCTCGCCCTTGCCGCCGAGCGCCGCGTCCACGTAGTCCTGAGGGTTCATGGCGTAGCAGACGGCCTGGCGGAACTTCTTGTCCTTGAAGACGCCCTTCATGTCGTACATCTGCAAGTGCCACAGCACCGACGGGAACCAGGTGGAGGCGAGTCCTTCCTTCTCGGCCCGGTCGGCCAGCGGGGGAGTGGTCCAGGCGACGTCGATCTGCCCGGCGCGCAGCGCGTTGTAGAGGCTGTCGGGGTCGTTGATCTGGGTGACCTCGACGCGGGAGGGGCCGACGGACTTCTTGTCGTAGTACTGGTCGAAGGCCGTGACGACGGTCCGCAGTCCCTTCACGGACGCCTTGGCGTCGTACTTCCAGGGGCCGGTGCCGACGCCCTTGGTCTTCCAGTCGCCGTCCGCGAGGGCCTTGGGGGAGACCATGTACATCCCGAGCCGCGCGAGGTTGTTCAGCAGCGCGGGCGCGGGTTCCTTCAGGTCGATGCGGACATGGGTGGCGTCGACGGCGGTGGCCGACTTCATGGCCGCCAGCTGGGTGCGGTACTGGCTGGGGGTGCTGCCGATGCGCTTGAGGTTGGCGACCACGGCGGCGGCGTCGAACGGCGTGCCGTCGTGGAAGAGCACTCCGGAGCGCAGGGTGAGATCGATCCGCAGCGGGGTCTGCTCCCAGGAGGTGGCGAGCTGCGGGCGCAGCGTGGTGCCGTCCTTGTCCAGGCTGATCAGCGACTCGTACACCAGGGAGGTGTAGGTCGCGTTCTGCTTGGTGACGGTCTCCCAGTCGTCGAACTGCTGGTTGGTGCCGAACCTCAGGGTGCCGCCGGCACCACCGGCGCCGGAGTCGCCGGAGCCGCCCGAGGCGGAGCCGCCACACGCGGTGAGGGTGACGGCGAGGGCGGTGGCGAGCAGGATGCCGCCCACCGTACGGGGGTGGCGGGCACCTGCTGCGGACCCTCGGGACCGCCGTGCGGACCCGGGTCTGGCATTGACTGTCACGGCGAGGACCTCCACAGAACTGCGGGGGCGTCGGAAGCGACGCGCTGTGCGTCATAGTGGACGCATCGTGCAGGATTGTTGTCAAGGGTTGCACTTCCGTCTCTTGAAAACCCGCTTGTCAGGGGGGTCAATGGTCTGGCAATGGTGCATAACACCCTCGACCTCTGTTCAGCATCCTGTGCACAGCTGTACAGTCGTGTGCAGTCCGCTATCGTTGTCCAACGCGTGGAGCCGGGAGGTGAACCCGGCGGAGGCGCGTGGCGCGCGAACAGCGCGCGAACGCGGACCGTCCCAGCGACCAGGAGGCGCGATGAAGACCGAGGGGGGAAGCCTCGATCTCGGTGCGAGGCTCAGGAGGGTCCGCTCCGAGCGCGGCCTGTCGCTGCGCGAGCTGGGGAAGCTGGCCGGCTGCTCCGCGAGCCTGATCTCGCAGGTCGAGCGCGGCCAGACGGCGCCGTCCGCCGGGGTGATCTACGGCCTGGCCAACGCGCTGGACATCCCCCTGGAGTACCTCTTCGGCACCGGGGGCATCGAGGACACGCCCGTGCCCGGCGGGGCGCGGGTGGTGGGCTCACCCTTCGCGGCGGGCGGCGGAGGCGGTGGCACGGGGGGTGCGGTTGGTTCCGGAGCGCGGGAGGGCAATGGGCGCCCGGGGGCCGGTGCGGGGCCGGGGGGGAGTGGGGGGGCACCGCGCCCGGCCCAGGCACCCGCCGCGGGGCCCAACCTCCAGCCCCCATCCCGCCGCCCCCCCCTACACCGCGCCACAGGGG